>CAXTUV010000370.1:0-3336 GCA_964247445.1 uncultured Acidobacteriaceae bacterium
TGCGAGCACGCGCGCGAAGTCCCCGACTGCAAGGAGAGATAATACCATGAGCACCAGCCAGGCGAGCGTGGTCGGCCGGACAAAGTGGAAGAACGCGGCGGCGAGCGAATGTACGACCAGTCCGATCAGCAGGACCGTCGCGATGCCAAGCAGCTTGCAACAGTTGACCAAGACCGCGTACGCGAAGGTCCCGAGTAGCCACAGCATTTAACTCTCGCGGCGCGCGCTACGCGGCTTCTGGAGGACACGCCCCTTCGCCGCTGCCTTCGGTCCGCCGCTCCCGCCTGTTCAGCGCGAGCCTGTAGGCCTGTGCCGAGGAAGTGCAGCCTGCCGGTCACTGCCTGCTCTGGGGTGACGGATATTTTGGCCGCTATCCTTGCCCTGCTCGCCTGCGGCTTTGCGTCAGCCGCGCCGGAGCGCCGCGGCGCAAGCGGAGCGGCGAACCGCTCCCTTGTCGTCCCAAGCCGCACAGTGCTGCTTTGAGCTGCTCTCGGCTGATTTCCAGACTTGACGTTCGGGGGTGCCGCTCGGGCCGCCGAAAAGGTTGCTGCAGTGCGGGCCGGCTTCGTCGCCGGAGCAGCGCGCCGCGCCCGGGCGGACCGGCTCCACCGCAGCACGCCCTTGAAACCACAGTTATGGGTGAAATGGGGGTCGTAGTAGCTGGCGGTATGCGCGGTCACGGCCGACACAGGCCCGAAGCAGCGTGGACAAACGAGTGTGCGGTTAGGGAAGTTCGTCATGGTGCAGGAAGCCGCGCTGTGACAACATCGCGAGCCAGCCCTGATCCTACCCGAGAAGCGAAGAAAAGGCGAATCTGTTCGCGCGTGCATCCTGCGGCTGAGGCATGGCTGCTGCCTGCATCCACGATCTCCGCAATCGGTCCAACCGCACGAGAACCTCGTATTCGCTCGCGCTCCAAAGGGAACAGGGCAGGTTCACTGCCTTACCGCAACTGAGCTTTCCAGCCCTCGGTACTTCAGCATCGGCCCAGCGCTCGGGTCCTTGCCGCGCCAGGCCCGGTACATCGCCGGCAGGTCCTGGGTGAAGCCGCGCGACAGGACCATCTGCCGAAAGCGATCGCCGTTGGCGCGGGTTAGCCCGCCATGCTCCTCGAACCATTGGTAGGCGTCGTCGTCCAGCATCTCGCTCCATAGGTAGGCATAGTAGCCGGCCGCATAGCCATTGCCCCAAATGTGCATGAAGTAGGTTGAGCGATAGCGCGGCGGTACTTGTTCGAGCGCCAGGTTTGTCTTCGCGAGCGCGCTTTTCTCGAATGCATCGGGCGTTTGCAGGGGCGCGTCCGCGGGCAGCGTGTGCCACTGCATGTCGAGCTGCGCGGCGGCGAGCAGCTCCGTTACCCCGTAGCCTTGGTTGAAGGTGCGGGCGCGCTTGATCTTCTCAACCAGCTCCGGCGGCATGGGCGCGCCGGTTTGGTAGTGCTTGGCATAGCTGGCAAAGACGGACGGATACAGCGCCCAGTGCTCGTTGAACTGCGAGGGGAACTCGACGAAGTCGCGCGGGACCGAGGTGCCGCTCAGGCTTGGGTACTCGGCCGAGGAAAAGATGCCGTGCAGCGCATGGCCGAACTCGTGGAACATGGTCGTCACGTCGCCGAAGGAGATGAGCGCCGGCTGCCCCGGTGCCGGCTTGGGGAAGTTCGCGACGTTGTAGACGACCGGCAGGGTCCCGAGCAGCTTCGACTGCCCGACAAATTCGCTCATCCACGCGCCGCCGTTCTTGTTGTCGCGCTTCCAATAATCGGCGTAGAAGAGCGCGAGCGGCTTGCCGTCGGCTTCGGTGACCTCGAAGACGCGCACATCGGACTGGTAGACGGGGATGTCGTGCCGCTCGGTGAAGTTCAAGCCATACAAAAGGTGGGCCGTGTAGAAGACGCCGTTCTCCAGCACGTTTAAAATTTCAAAGTAGGGCGTGGTTGCTGCCTCGTCGAGGTCGTATTTTCGCTTGCGGACCTGCTCGGCATAGAACTCCCAGTCCGCGGCTTGGACCGGTTCTTGACCGGCTACCGACTGAAGTTCGGCCGCTTCCGCGTGGGCTTTGGCGACAGCCGCCGGGGTCAGGTCGCCTAAGAACTTCTCAACCGCGTCGGGCGTGCGCGCCATCTGGTCTTCGAGCTTCCAGGCGGCATAGGTCGGGTAGCCAAGCAGCTTCGCTTTCTCCGCCCGCACCTGCGCGAGCCGCGCGATGGGCGCGCGGGTGTCGTCGTCTCCGCCGCGCTCGGCCCGGGTCCAGCCTGTTTTGAACAACGCGGCGCGCGCGGCCCGATCCGTCATGCCCGCAAGGTCGGGCTGCTGCGTCGTGTTCTGGAGCGGGGTGAGAAAGCCCTGCGGGTTGCGCCCTTCAGCCGCGCCCGCCGCTGCCTGCACCTGCGCCGCGCTCAGGCCGGCGAGGGCGGTTTTGTCGTCGGTTCGGTACGCGGCAGCCTTGGTCGCGGCCAGCAGCTTCGTTTCAAACGCGTTCGAGAGCGTCGACTCTTCCTCGTTGAAGGCCTTGAGCTTGGTTTTGTCCGCCTCGCTCAGGTTGGCCCCGGCGTGGACGAACCGCTCGTAGGTCACCTCGACTAGGCGTAGCTGTTCGCCCTTGAGCCCCAAAGCGGCGCGCCGGTCATACACGGCCTTCACCCGCGCGAACAGCTTCGGATTCAGGCGAATGGCATCCCCGTGCGCGGCGAGCTTCGGCGCTTCCGCCTTACGCACAGCCTGGAGAGACGGGTTGGTGTTCGCGCCGGCGACGCCGGAGAAGGCCTGCATGACGCGCTGGAGCAGCTGCCCGGAGCGCTCAAGCGCGACCAGGGTGTTGTCAAAGGTCGGCTCCGCCGGGCTATTCGCGATCGCCTCGACCTCCTTGAGCTGCGCGGCACGCCCCGCATCGATCGCCGGCTCGTAGTCGGCATCCGTGATGCGGTCAAATGGCGGCGCGTGAAACGGCAGGGTGCTCTCACTGAAGAACGGGTTGGCCGGCCCGAAAGCCGTCTGCGCCCCTGCGCTCGCCGCCATTGTCAACGCACCCGCTGCCATCCATACACCCAGCCAGAGTTTTTGCATGCCGACCTTCCCATTTTGAAACTCGTTCCCATCTTTGCACGCCCGTGACAGCGAAAGCGGTCGCTGCGATTGACGCTGCCAGGATGCGGGCGGACAATAGGGAGTTGTCCGGCTTTGCCGCCCTGTTAAAGGAGCTCATGGCTACCGCTACCGTTCCCCAACCCGTTGCCGGGCCCGACTCAGGCGCGCGCAAAGGTACCCGCAATAAGGGCGTGCAGCCGCTGCGCGCGGGCCACGGCCACTCGGTCCTGATGCGGCGTTTATTTTCGCTCAC
>CAXTUV010000370.1:3346-3716 GCA_964247445.1 uncultured Acidobacteriaceae bacterium
TCGGCGCATTCCTGATTGAGCACCTTCTCTCGAACTATGAAGCCCTAAAAGGCCCTGCTGCCTACGCCGCGCAGGTCAAGTGGCTCAACGCGCTGCCCCTGGTGCGTGTGCTGGAGTGGGCGTTCATCTTCCTACCGCTGCTCTACCACTCGGGGTACGGCGTCTATATCTGGCTGCGCGGCAAGTCGAACGTCCTGGACTATCCCTGGGCGGGCAACTGGCTGTACACGGCGCAGCGCTGGTCCGGTGGCATCGCTCTCGCCTACCTGGCGCAGCATGTGTACCGGCAGCGGTTCGCGGGCGTCAGCTTGCCGGACCATCCTGGTGCGGCCTTCCACAAGGTACAGGCGGAGCTGCTGCACCCCTGGAT
>CAXTUV010000371.1:0-3709 GCA_964247445.1 uncultured Acidobacteriaceae bacterium
CTGAGTCAGGAACGTGATTTGTGCGGGCAAAAATTTGCAATGAGGCTCGCATACTCGAAGATCGACCAGGAGGTGCATCACCACCGCTTCGCCCTGCTCTGGGGGAGCTGCCCCGTCCGGGCGCTCGAAGGCTGGTTCGCCGCACCGGGATCGACCGCGGGACCCCGCCGCGCGGTCGGGCACCGCGGCTTTCTCGATCATGCGCCAAACCGGCACTGCTCCGCCGTCGTCGCACGCTGCGTGCCCGAAGCCGAGCTGATCCGCGATACCCTCGCCGGCAGGCTTGGGTTGTGAGGGCGGGACTTATGGGCAGCGTGGGGTTTGGCCGAGGACTGCCCTCAACCTAATTCAGAACTGCCGGGCCGACCTAACCTGTTCAGTTTTCTCACCAGCTCGTGCAGCCCAAGCCGGATACACAGCATCGGCCTTATGAGCTTTACTGTTCCCTTTTACTGTTCTCCAATGATTTCCAGCACACTGCTGCCCGGACCGGGCCAGCTCTGTGTGCCGCCGTGCGTCAACTGCTTTGAAGTCTCGCTCCAGTGCAGCTTGGTAAGCGCACCTCCAGTTTTCTCGTAGGCATAGGTGAGCCCATCGTCCGCAAACAACGTGAAGTCGGCATCCGCGCCGGAATACACCTGGATCTTGGCTATGCTTTGTGGGTTGCGCGTGCTTTGGACAGGCGAACCCATCGGAATAATCGAACCCGCGCGGACAAACAAGGGCAAGGTATCTATTGGCGCTTTTACTGTAATGCTTTGGCCGCCCTTCAAGCGCTGGTGCGTCCAGAAGTTATACCAATCAGCTCCGGCCGGTAGGTATACCTTGCGTTCGATAGCGCCTTGCTCGACGACCGGAGCCACTAGGAGAGCCGGGCCGAACATATACTCGTCCGTGATGTCGGCCGTTTCCGGATCGCTACCGAAATCCATGAACAATGCCCGCATATATGGCGCGCCGGTCTGGTAGCTTCCGTAAGCCACAGTTCTTTGCCGTCGGCTGTAGAGATGATGAGTGAATCCTGACGCGGTCCAAAGCGATGGTTTCATTGCCGCCGAAATAGTGCGCGCGCAGCGATTGATTCAGCTCATCGAGCGGCATGGCCCTCGGCAAGTCCTCGGGTGGCTGCGTATCGGGAGAAAGCCTGGCTTCCATGCGGCTCGAAGGGAAGATATCCGCCCCACTTGCATCCTTAGCATTGGACCAGCCGGCATCCGAAGGCGAGCCGATAGTGCCGTAACCCGGCGGGTTTGCTGCCTGTTCCTTCTTGGTGCTCAGCGTGATCCGGAGAGTATTGGGAGCGTATGCCTCAACACTGATGGTGCTCCCCCCTCCAGTCAAGGATCGTACCGCTGCTTTGGGCCGGCGCTTGCGTATTGCCGGCCAGCGTGAAATGAGTAAGCTGAGGGCTCAGTATGGAGAAGAAATTGGCCATATTGTCAAATTGCAAGCCGGCATTCAGGGTCAGACGCGGCGAGGCTCTCCAGTCGTCTTGCACAAAAGCTCTAGTCACCAGAGCCCGATAGCGCCGGTCGTAGTGCGCAGAAGCATGAGTAAACAGATTTACCGGTGTTGCGCTCTCACTGGCCGCCCTGTCCTGGACGAAGTCAAGAAGGCTATAGAAATCGAGGTTGGGCCGCGGCGTCGCGCTGACCGAAGTGTCGTAGGTACGCACGAACTCACCGGAGATGCGGTCGGCTTGGCCGAGGTAGTAATCGCCGCGCACACTGTACTGGTAGCCGTCCTTCGGCACGGAGAAACTGATGTTTGCCGTGCCCAGCACCGGGAGATCCGCCGGGAGATTGGCGGGCAGCGGAAAGTAGCTGGCGGCAGCTACTTGTGTGGCAGTCGAGATGCTGCTCGCGGCGTAGTTCAAGGGCGGCGCTGTCTGAAGTACCTGCGTGGCAACGGTGTTCGATGCATTCGCCTTGGCCCAGTTCAGGAAGTCCTGTGTTTCGACCGTATACGCGCCGGCGCTGACATTGCTGGAGCGAAGAACATCGATGGCACCGTAGAAAAAGGATTTATCCCGAATTACCGGGCCGCCGACAGTAATGCCGGCTTCCTGTCGGCGGAAATCCGGTACGCTGTTTTGAAACTCAGTGCGCGTGACCAAATCGTTGTTGAGGAAGTAGTAGTCGCCGGTACCGTGGAATTGATTGCTGCCGGACTTCGTGAACACATCCACTGTCGCGCCGCCGTTGCGACCCTTGCCTGCGTCGAAGTTGTTGGTGCGGATGTCGATCGATTGCACGATTCAGGGTTGGGCGAGATGGAGGTGCCGCCCGCCCGCGAAGGTGTGTCAGTGTAAGCGCCGTCGATCTGGTAACCGTTTTCTTCTTGGCGCAAGCCTGCGGCGTTGATGTTGATCGCATACTCGTTCGTGTAGTTGTCGGGCGAGTTGGTACCGCTGCCGGTAATCCCGGCGTAAAGCTTGTGAGCCCGTAAACATTTTGGCCGCCAAGCGGTGTCACGCTCACCGTTTCCTCGGACAGGATCGATCCCGTGGTCGCGGCGCTCAGGTTCAGCGATGCTTGTTGCGAAGCCGTTACCGTCACTTCCGTTGAGACCGAGCCTGCGTTCAGCACCGGGGAAAGTGTGCGGACCTCGCCGACCTGCAGGCCAAGGCCCTTCTCGTTGTAGACATCGACTCGGAAGCAGAAATCTGCAAAGTGAATGAGGAAGCAGGGAGGCTGTCGATGCGGAAATACCCGCTGTCGCTGGTAGCAGCTGTTTAGGTTGCGAGCCGCCCTGGGCACCGCCCTCAATCAAAAGCCGCGCCAGCAGAAAGTTAAGCTGCTATTGCTTCTGAGTACGCTCTTGTTTGCAGTAAGCAAGCAGCCCTGTGTTGGAGCGACATGACATGGGTTGCCGCCGGCGCGGCCTCCGCAAAGTCGCGGAGAGCCGCGGCACACTCTCCAGCCTGAGCCTCGGCCAGGGCCAACATCTCATGTGCCACGGCGTCATGCGGCTCCTTCGCAAGTATTTTTTCCAGTACCGGGATAGCTTCCGGGTCTTTACGGCGCGAAAGAATGGACGCCTCGGCCTGAAGGGCGCGAAGGAAATCAGGTTGGATGGAGAGTGCCTGCCGTAAGCTGTCCAGAGCGCGTGCGTCATCGCCGTCGAGGGAGTAAGCCATCCCCTCCAATGCCCACAGGCGCGCATCGCTCGGGTGTGCCGCAAGAGATTGCCGAGCCACGAGAACTGCGTCTGCGTAGCGGCCGGCGTAAATCAGAGAGCTTGCTCCCTCGACCGGGTCACTCGTGCTTTGCCCGACACAAATAAGTGCTGCAAGCCCAGCCGGTATGGCCAGCAGCCAGAAGCATAGCGCGCGCTGAGGCAATCGATTGCGTGAAGGAGTTTCTACTGACACAAAGAAATCGCTTTCCAAGGCGAACTATCTCCGTTCAATGTTTGAGGACCACGCCCTATTGCTGGACCGCTCCTTCAGCTTGGGATTAAGCAGATCATCTCGGCCGACTTAAATCCACACTTTCGATACGAACGGCGCTCCCTGCATCTCCGGATCGCTGCCGGCAAGTGCTGTGGCACCGGCACCGGCATGGGGCTTGACCGCGACCGGCGTACCTGGGGCGGTCGCGCCTGCCTGTTCCGGCGTTTTCTTTCCATGGCCGGCTGTCGAGCCTGGGGCGTAATTGATTTCCGGGTCGCGGAGGTAGGCTGCCGGCGGGCCGACCCGGTTCATCCG
>CAXTUV010000372.1:0-3701 GCA_964247445.1 uncultured Acidobacteriaceae bacterium
GTAGTCGAGCAGTCGGTCCACCGTCATCCACTCCGTCAACTCCTGGTTTTCAGAAACGTAGGCGATCTCACGGAACGCCTCGGCTGCAATGGAGGTCGAGGGTCGTCCGAGAACCAAGGCTGCGCCGGACGTGGGCCGAAGAATGTTGAGCAGCAGCTTGATCAATGTGCTCTTCCCGGCTCCATTCGGCCCGACCAGAGCGTAAATGGCTCCCTGCGGGACTGTGAGCGAAAAGTTGGACAGGGCGGACTCGCGACCGAAGCGCATGGAAAGCTCGCGCGTCTCAATCGGGGTATTGCCGGTTGCAAGCGAAGTAGTCATCGAGGTGTACGGCCTCCATCCTGGGGCGGTCGGGTTGCGGGATCCGGGGAGGCATCGGGCGTGAGCCGCTGCCATTGCATGGTGATTGATTCGAGTACATCGTCAAGCCCGATCGACAAGCGTTTTGCTCCTATGACCAGAGCTTCCACGTCGCGCCCGAGCAGGGCTGTGCGCTCCTTGCGCGAGGAGTGCGGCAGCGCGGCGACCACGGTGCCGATGCCGGGGCGGGTCTCCAGCAGGCCTTCCGCAATGAGGTGACCGACAACCTTATGCGCGGTGTTGGGGTTGATCTTGAGCTCTCGGGACAGCGAGCGGACGGAGGGGAACGGGTCGCCCGGCCGCAGCTGCCCGGCGATCATCGCCTTCCTGGCGGCATACACGGTCTGCTCGAAAAGTGACCGCCCGGGCTCGAAATGAACAGCGAATGGGATCACGTGTGTACTATGACACGTGGTACGGCAGGCCGTCCAGTAAGGCTTCGTTTGCTGGGGCGAGCAAAAAGACGCAGGAGCCGTTTGCGCCGCTACGACGCGCTCGTCTCACAGTTATGCAGCCGGAGCATCACCATGCTGTACCGTTCGTTCTTTGGAGGAGCCCTGCTGAGGTCCGCAGTGGAGGGTAGTCGAATGGATCAGACTTGGCATGATGGGCGAGCTCGTCACCCTTGGTCGGATTACTCACCAAGACATGCTCGATGATATTTATGTTTGCGGGTTCACATATTCTCTGAAACGGGAGCCTAGCAGGCCGCTGGAGGGCAAGCCTGTGCGCTTTGATGTTTAGGGCGGCAAAGCATACAACTACACACGGACTGAACCAAAGCCTTAAAGAAGCCTGAACCATCAGCATCGCCAAACCTTGCCGGAAAGCAAGAAACGGGGTGCATTCCCCTCCCCTCTCCCCAGGATGGAGGCATGCACGTCGCCATCGAACCCTCGATCCTCTACTTCGGCACGCCGGTCTGCCTGTTCAGCAGCTTGAACGAGAAGGCTCGCCGAATCTCGCGCCCATGTCCTCGGTGTGGTGGCTGGGTTGGAACTGCATGCTCGGGCTTGGAGCCAAGGGCCATACGGCGCAGAACCTCCTTCGAGCAAAGGAGTGCACGCTCAACCTACCCTCCGTCGATCTGGTCGGGCAGGTTGACAAGCTCGCCCGCCTGACCGGCTCGGACCCCGTGCCCCCTCACAAACAGGCCATGGGCTACCGACATGTGAAAGACAAGTTCGCCGCCGCCGGGCTGAGCGCCGAAGCATCGGTGCTTGTGAGGCCGCCCCGGGTGCGCGAGTGTCCGGTACAGCTCGAAGCAGTCCTCGAAGCGGCGCACCCATTCGGCAACAGACCCGACAAAGCACCGACCGCCCTGGCCTTCGAGGTGAGGATCGTGCGGGCCATGTCGACGAAGCTATCCTCGCACCGGGCGCTGCGGACCACATCGATCCGGATAGGTGGCGTCCGTTGCTCATGGGCTTTGCCGCTTCTACGGCCTCGGCGCAAGGGCGGGCACATCGACCTTGGCGCAGATACCGGAAGAAGCATACAGGCCTGTGCCGCGCATGTCGCGGTAGAGCATCCCGCGGAGGAGAGCGATGAAGAAAGGCAGTTGTGGGCTCAAGAGGGAGGCTGCGGGGGCGACGTCCGTCGTAGGTCTAAACGCGGCCATGCTGCACCAGGAAAACCTCATCAGCCGGGCCGCAGAGGTCGCCGCCGCGCGTCGGCGAGGGTAGCCAGGCGTCGGACCGTGCAGGCGTAAGCCTGATTCCGCACCTTCCTTCAAGCAAGCTTGATCAGCAGGACGCCTGCGAGGATGAGCGCGGCCGCCGCGGGCCGACTCCAGCCGAACCGCTCTTTCAAGACAAAGGCGGAGATGGCCGTTCCGAACACGATCGCTATCTCCCGCAGCGCCGCGACCATGGCGACTGGAGCAGCTCCCGCTTTCTCCTTGACGTTCTACTCATCGTGCTGCTGATATGTAGAACACCAAGGAGAGCCACATGCCCGGAGACAAGGCCGACCTCTTGCAGGGCACGCTCGACATGCTCATCTTGAAGACCGTCGCGCTCGGGCCGGTGCACGGCTACGGCATCTCGCAGCGTATCCGCGCGGTGTCGAACGACGTGCTCCAGGTGCAGCAGGGCTCGCTCTACCCGGCGCTGCACCGGCTTGAAAAGCGGGGCTGGCTCAAGGCCGAGTGGGGCACCTCCGAGAACGGGCGCGAGGCGAAGTTCTACCGCCTGTCCGCGCGCGGGCGCAGGCAGCTTGCGGAGGAAGAAGCGAGCTGGAACCGGCTGGCGGAAGCCGTGTTCCTTGTCATGCGTACAAGCTGATCGAAGATGCGGAGGCTGCCGATGGAGTGGCGGAGAGCAAAACGCAAGCAGCGCCTAGAGCGGGAAATCGAGCGCGAGATCGGCTTCCACCTCGAAGAGCAGACGCGCGCGAACCTGCGGGCCGGCATGCCGCCGGGGAAGCGCACCGGCAGGCCCGCCTTGCCTTCGGCCCGGGTGACGGCGTAGCCCAGCAGCTGCGGGAAGCGCACACGTTTCCGCTGTGGGAAGCAGCGCTTTCCGCCGCGAAAGCCGCCGCCCGCTTCGTCCGGCGCTCACCAGCCTTCGCGCTCGCCGTCGTCCTGATCCTAGGCCTCGGCATCGGGGCGAACACAGCCGTGTTCTCGACCATCGATGCCGTGCTCCTGCGCCCGCTGCCGTTCCCCGAGGGCGACCGGCTCGTCGCGCTCGCGCAGGAGGACGCGAAGAGCAAAGACCCGAACAGCTTCCTCGCGCCGCCGCGGCTCGAAGACTGGAACCGGCTGAACCGGACTTTGAGCGCGGTCAGCGGTTGGTACACCTCGGACATCTCGGAAACCTCCGGAGCGCTGCCGGAAAGGCTGAACGAGGCTTTTGTCGCCCCGCGCTTCCTCGCCGTTTGGGGCGTCGCGCCCGCGCTCGGCCGCTCCTTCACGGACGAGGAGGAGCGCTTCGGCGGCCCTCCGGCCGTGCTGATCAGCGAGCGGCTGTGGCGCAGAAAGTTCGGCGGGGCGGGCTGGCAGTTCGACCTGGGCTGATTCTAGGCTCCACTCTCCTCAGCATGGCATGTAGTTGCCCCTGCAAGAGCAAGCAGCCGCAACTCCAACCGTCCATTTCCGGACACGGTGTCCGGAAATGGACGGTTTCGAGCAGGAGCTTTCCTGCGGAATCAGGAACTTACGTCTAGGCCGGTTTGGCCATCTACGTGCAATTAGGAAGGGCGGAACGCCGGGCCGCCCGCCGATCTTCCCTGCGGACGGCCCGCACAGGAGCCTGCCCATGTCCGCCCTACCCGCTGACCTCCGCTACGCCCTGCGCCGCCTGCGCCAGTCGCCCGGCTTCGCGCTCACCGCTGTGCTG
>CAXTUV010000373.1:0-3701 GCA_964247445.1 uncultured Acidobacteriaceae bacterium
ATTTGAGCCTCTGCTCGGACTTGCCGAATTTCTTGGCGGAGGAGAGAAAAGTTTTGCTCCGCCCTCGCTTCAGCGGCCCGCATCTCCTCACGGACGAGCGCGAAGCCGTGTTCTGAGCGCGCCTCGGCGGCTTTGAAGTTCTGCTCCGAGCGCGCCTCAGCAGCCCTGAAGTTCTGCTCTGAGCGCGCCTCAGCCGCTTTGAAATTTTGTTCTGAACGCGCTTCAGCCGCCTTGAAGTTTTGCTCTGAGCGCGCCTCAGCTGCTTTCGCTTCCTCACGCATCAGCGAAAGCGTCGTCTTGATCGAGCTGATTTCCGGCGCGACGAGGTCCTCGAACAGCTTGCGGATACCGCCGATCTCCTGTTTGTCGATGTGCAAGGCCATGCCCCGAGAACCACCCTTGCCACCATCCTACAACGGTCTTTCCGGGTGGCATATCCGTGTACCCGATAATAGAGGTTGGCCTTGATCCGCCGGTTTACGGCAAGGCTGGAGACGCGCTCTTGATCGAACACCAGCCCGAAACCGACCAGATCACACTCCGCGGCGTGCGGGTGCACAACCTGAAGAACATTGACTGCCAAATTCCCCACGGCAAGCTCACGGTGGTCACCGGGGTGTCCGGCTCGGGCAAAAGTTCGCTTGCGTTTGACACCGTCTATGCCGAGGGTCAGCGGCGCTATGTCGAGTCGCTGTCGGCCTACGCGCGGCAGTTCCTGGAGCGGATTGAAAAGCCGGACGCGGACCTGATCGACGGGCTCGCGCCGGCCATCGCGATTAAGCAGAAGAACACCACGCGCAACCCGCGGTCGACTGTCGCGACGGCAACCGAAATTTACGACTACATGCGTCTGCTTTACGCGCGCTGCGGCACAGCGCACTGCACGGTCTGCGACGGGGTGGTGAAGCGCGACTCGGTGGACGAAATCGCGGCAGCGGTGCTGGCGCTCCACGAAGGCACGCGGCTGCACGCGCTTTTCCCGGTACGGCCGCTTGCGAATGCGCGGGCGGCGGTGGAGCCGGTGTCGCCCGAGCCGCCCACCCGGGTCACGCGGCGCGGCAGCTCGCAGGTGGCGCTTAAAGCAGCGGCGAAGAAAATCGCACAGGAGCCGAAGCCGGGCGAGCTTTCGCAAGGGTTGCGCGACCGGCTCATGGATCTGCGCGGTCGGGGATTTAATCGGCTGTACCAGAACGGGACCATTTACGAGTTTTCGAGCCCCGAGTCACTGCTGGAAATCAACTGGGAGCTGCCGGTGCATGTACTGGTGGACCGCATCGCGGTGAGCGGGCAAGCGCGCGCCCGCATCGTGGACGCGGCTGAAATCGGCTACCGCGAGGCGAAAGAGATTCTCTACGAACTTGTCCGAAGCGAACCCGAGCAAATGCTGCGGTTTTCGCTCGCGTTTGAGTGCAAGACCTGCCATCGCACGTACGCGGAGCCCGAGCCGCGCCTGTTCTCGTTTAACAACCCGTTCGGTGCCTGCCCGCGCTGCCAGGGCTTCGGCAACACCATCGACTTCGACTTGGACCTAGTGCTGCCGGACAAAAACAAGTCGATTGACGAAGGGTTGGTGGACCCGTGGACCCGGCCCAAGTACACGGCCTACGGCACGGATCTGAAGCGCGCGGCCAAGCAGCACGGCATCCCAACCAATATCGCCTGGTACGACATGACGCCGGACCAGCAGGAGTTCATCCTGAACGGGCATGGTGAGTTCCTGGGTGTCCATCGGTTTTTCTCACTGATGGACACCAAAAAGTACAAGCTCCATGTGCGGGTGATGCTCTCGAAGTACCGGGGCTATGCTATCTGCCCGGAGTGCAAGGGGCAGCGCCTGCGGGCCGAGGCGCGGGCCGTGCGGGTAGGGGGCAGGAGCATCTGCGAGGCGGCCGCGCTCACCATCGGGGCGGCGCACGGCTTCTTCGACGCGATCGAGCTTTCGCCCATGCAGGCGGAGATCGCCGGATCGATCCTCAAGGAGGTGCAGCAGCGCTTGCGCTTCCTGGACGCGGTCGGCCTCGACTACCTGACGCTCGACCGGCTTGCCTCGACCCTGTCCGGTGGCGAGGCGCAGCGGATTCAGCTCGCGACCTCTTTGGGGTCTCAACTGGTTGGAGCACTTTACGTTTTAGATGAGCCATCCATCGGCCTGCACTCGCGCGACACGGAAAAGCTCGTCCGCATCCTCCACGCGCTGCGGGACCTGGGCAATACGATTCTGGTGGTTGAGCACGACCCGGATGTGATCGCGGCGGCCGACTACCTGATCGACATGGGCCCCGGCGCGGGCGAGTTCGGCGGGCGCGTGCTGGCCTCGGGCACGGTAGACGAGGTCGCGCGCGAACCGGACTCACTGACCGGACGCTACATGAGCGGCGCGCTTGAAATCCCGGTCCCGACGAAGCGGCGTGCGACCCCAGCCACCGCAAGCAAGGACTGGCTGCGCCTCGCGGGTGCGCGTGCCAATAACCTCAAGGGCGTCGATGTAGAGATACCGCTTCATACGCTCACCTGCATCACGGGCGTCAGCGGGTCAGGCAAGTCCACTCTGGTGCACGCTGTACTGCACAAAGCGGTTGCGCACGCGCTGGGTGAGCCGGCCGAGGGGGGCGACCCGGCGCGACTTTTCCGCAAGCTTGAAAATGCCGACCGCCTGAACGGAGTTGTGCTGGTAGATCAGAACCCCATCGGCCGCACCCCTCGGTCCAACCCGGTCACCTATATCAAGGCATTCGACGCCTTACGGGAGCTGTTCGCGGCGCAGCCCGAGGCGGCGCGGCGCAGCTTTGGCGCGGGTATGTTTTCCTTCAACGTGCCCGGCGGGCGCTGCCCGGTGTGCGACGGCGACGGCACGGTCACGGTGGAAATGCAGTTCCTGGCCGACGTGGAGCTGCCCTGCGAGGAGTGCGGCGGTACGCGCTATAAAGCTTCCATTCTGGAGATTCGGTATAAGGGGCGGAATATCCACGAGGTACTGGGGATGACGGTGAAGGAGGCTTTGCGCTTCCTGGCTGGCAACCCTAAAATCGTCGACAAGCTGGCAGTGCTCGATGAAGTCGGGCTGGGCTACGTCCGGCTCGGGCAGTCGGCGACGACATTAAGCGGCGGCGAGGCGCAAAGGGTCAAGCTGGCGGCGCATTTGGCGACCGCAAGCACCGCGCCGAAAAACGGAGGCAGCCGGACGCTGTACAGCCTGGCCGAACCCACGACCGGCCTCCACTTCGACGATGTGAACAAGCTGCTGCTTGCCTTTCGGAAGCTGATTGATGGCGGGGGTTCGTTGGTGGTGATCGAGCACAATCTGGATGTAATCAAATCCGCCGACTGGGTCATCGACATGGGCCCGGAAGGCGGCTCGGGTGGCGGGCAGGTCGTTGCGGTGGGCACGCCGGAGCAGGTCGCCGGGAGCGAGCTGTCGCACACCGGCCGCTGGCTGCGCGGGGTTCTCGCCGCGCGGCGTGAGGAGGCGCTCGCATGATCCTTCTTGCGCTCGCCCTGCTGCAAAGTACACTGCCGCCGGGGGCCAGCAATCCAGACGCGCCTGTGCACTTGGTGAATCCCTTAGGTGAAGCCGAAGACAAGCTTGAAGCTAGAGACTGGACCGGCGCAGGCACGGCGCTCCGATCCTACCTTGCGAGCCACCCCGGCGACGCTCGGGCGTTGTACGACCTAGGTTATGCGGAAGACGCCGGCGGCAATGC
>CAXTUV010000374.1:0-3700 GCA_964247445.1 uncultured Acidobacteriaceae bacterium
GTGCAGCGGTGGACGGTTGGTACGGCGGCGGCGCGGCGCTGTTTGACCGCGAGGGCAACGCGCGGCCCGCGCTGGCGGCGTTCGGTGCGCCGTGACCCTCGGGGGTCCGCAAGAAAACCGTTGCCGCCGGGCCGCGCTCCCTGTCAGGCTGAATACGCACGCCTCCGGGCGCGTCAGACCGCCGCCCCACCTGCCCGCCAGCGGCATTTCTTCCGACTTCCGCGTTCCGACTTCCGACTTCCGACTTCCGACTTCCGACTTTCCGCAATGGCTTCTCCCGAGCGTGTCCGCGTCCAGTCCAAGTTTTTCTTCCGGGGCGACCACAAGTTTTTCCTCAAGGGCATCACCTACGGACCCTTCCGCCCGGACGCCGCCGGGGACTTCGTGGGCACGCCCGAAGCCGTCCGCGCCGACCACTACTCCGTTGCCGAGCGTGACGTCGTCGCCCAGCAGGCAGCCTTCGCGGACCACGGCGTGGGCGTGAAGAAACAAGCGCGCTCCCGCCTGGACGTCCGCATAAAGAACCGAATGCGCCAGCAGAATACTATCCGGGCCGACCCGCACCCCCGCCCCGACCACCGCGTAGGGGCCGACATGCGTCCTCGCGCCGAGCCGCGCCGTCGGCTCAATGACGGCAGCCGGATGGATGCCGGGTTCATACCGGGGTGGTTGGTAAAACAAACCGACTGCCTGCGCGAATGCCAGGTATGGGTTTTCAATACGCAGCGTCGGCGCGGCCAACGGAGGGAAGCCGGGCTCGACCAGAACCGCCGCCGCTCCCGTTACCCGCGCCGCCGCGGCATAGCGCGGGTTGGCGACAAAACTGACCTCGGATGGCCCGGCATGCTCCAGTCCGGCCATGCCGGTGATTTCCCGGCCGCCGGGGTCCGCGCGGTCAGCCCCGGCCAGCAGGTCGGCGCCAAGCCGGCGGGCAAGTTCATTGAGCTGCATGCAGTTGAGTCTACCCAGCCAACCCCATGGCCGTTCTCGTACACACGTTGGAACAGGAGAAAGACCGGACCTGGCTTATCCGTCAAGAAAAGCCACACTCTGCAAGGTTCTCTTCCCGCTCTTGCGAGAACGGCTATAGCTCCGGCGCGGGCTTCCTGTTACCATCGCATTTCGCCTGCGGGCGGGTCGGCTTCCGGGTTCGGAAGCCGCTAGGCCGCGCGGGACACTTGCACCTTTCAGCGCGCCCAAGCATGCCCGAATATACCTACCTGCTCGAAACCCGCCTCAGCCCTGCCCAGAAATCCGCCCTCCATGCAGTACGCGACGTTGCGCGCGAAGCAGGCATGACCGTTTTCCTGGCCGGCGGCGCCATCCGCGACCTCACCACCGGCTCGTCGGTCCGCGACCTTGATTTCTCGGTCCAGGGCAACGCGCTCCAGCTTGAAGACGCGCTCAGAGCGCGCGGCGCGGAGCTGTGGGGCAGGCACGAGGCTTCTCGGACGCTGTTCTTGTTCTTTCCCGGCTCGGTGCGGGTGGAGGTCGCCGCGACGCGGACAGAGACATTTCCCAAGCCCGGGCAGCCTGTATACGAGTGGAGCGGCATGGTCGACGACCTGCACCGGCGTGACTTCACCGCCAATGCCATGGCGCTTTCCCTGAACGAGGGCTCGTACGGGCTTCTGCTCGACCCCTTGAATGGCGTCGCCGATATCGAGGCACGGCAGCTTCGTCTGGTGAGCAACTACGGATTTCTGGAAGACCCGGCGCGGCTGGTGCGGCTGACGCGCCTGCGCCAGCGCCTGGGCTGGACGGTGGAGGGACGCACACAGACGCGCTACGAAAATGCCAAGGAGGCCGAGAACTTCAGCGCGATCTCGGCATTCCAACGCGGGTACGAGATCGAGGAGATCGCCGCCGAGGAAGATGGTCCGGCGGTCCTGCGCGCCCTGGCCGCGGAGGGCTGGATGGGGGAACTCTTCCCCGACTGGACACCCGATTGCATGGACACGCCCGGACTGGAGGCGCTGCACCGCGAGCGGATTCAGTTGCTGATCCAGGGCATCAGCCCCGACCTTGCCGCGGCGCACCTGCAGCTGATGACCGCGAAGATGAAGCCGCCCGCGCGCGACACTCTGAAGGCGGCCATGGTGCGGACGGGCTTGCGCGCGCAGTGGGAAGGTCTGGACGCGGCGGCAAAGGAGTTTGCCCAGCTGCTCACAGGCAAAGACGCCGCGGTACCCTCGGCGGCCTGGAAGCTGTTCCATACGCATTCGGCGGAGCCGATCCTTTGGCTTGCGCACGCGAAACGCACGCCCGCGGTCGATGCGAAGTTCAAGAATCTATTTACAACATGGCCGGAGATCGCGAAAAAGGTCCCGGTCGCGCTCATGCTGGAACTGCGGATTACCCCGGAGCTGCCGAACTACGACGCGCTGCTCCACGAGCTGTTCCTGGCGCAGATCGACGGCAAGCTCGAAACAGACGAGGCGATGCGGGCGTTTCTGGAGCCGTATTCGCCGCCCGCTCCGCCCCCGCCGGTGTCCCTGAAGCGTTCACGCGGGAAAAAGGCAGGCAAGCGTAAGGACATCGAGGACGAAGATGAGGAAGACCTCGACGAGAGAAAGCCGTCGGATGATGACGAGGACGAAGAGGAAGATGAGGACGAAGCTTCCGACGGCCCGCCGGAACTGGATTTGAACCGGTCGCTCGCTTCGGTGGACCTTGGGGCTGTTTTGGGGCGGATCGCCACTGACCCCGACGAGGATGACGCGCCGGAACCGGACATCGAGCCTGAGCTGGACTCAGAGCCGGACGGGAAGGCTGAGGTCGAAGCGGAGTCTGCCGAGGAAGCGCCTGAAGCCGAGCCGGAGCCGCCCGCGGCTCCGGCAAAGAAGAAGCCCGCGAAGACGGCGGTTTCTGACAAGGAAGCACGGACCGCCGCTGCCACAGGCGAGCCCGCGAAAAAGGCCGCGCCGCTCAAAAAAGCAGCGGCTTCGCCCGAAGAGGCTCCGAAGCCGGCGAAAAAAGCGCCCGCGCTTAAGAAAGAAGCAGATGCGGCAGCGCCCGCGAAGAAAGCGCCGGCCAAGAAAGCAGCGCCGCCGGCAAAGAAGCAGTGATCTGAAGGGGGAAGAGGCTGCCGTTCGGGGCAGAAGCAGGTTGCCCGCTACTTTGTAGCTGCGACCGCCTGGTCTACTTCTCGCCGTCCCTGAGAAAGACGCGCAGGTCACGCAGATTATTGCCGGTCGGCCCGGTTACGATCGCGTCGCCGAGCGCGGTAAACAGCGGACACGTATTGAAGCGCGCGAGCGCCTGCTCGGGATCGAAATGAAATGCCCGCGCGCGGGCAGCGGTGGTGGGGTCCGCAAGCGCGCCGGCTGCCGGGCTGTTGCCGTCCTGACCGTCCGAGCCGGCGCTCAAGGCAACAACCGGGGACGGCCACTCCTGGAGCAGCAGCCCGGTTTGGAGCGCGAAGTGCTGGTTGCGCCCACCGCACCCGCGGTGCGCCTCGTCGATGCGTACCGTCACTTCGCCGCTTGAGAGCAGGCAGACGCGGCCCTCACCGAGCGAGCCGAAGCGTTCCAGCAGGTAGCATGCGGCACGCTCCGAGGGCCAGTTGTCGCAGCTGTTGTCAATTACCACGCGGTAGCCCAGACTGCGCGCGTGCTCGCGCGCGGCATTCACAAAGTCATGGTTGGACAGTAGAACCTGCGCCTGGGTGCGGTCGAGGCGCGGAGCAACTTCCCGCTGC
>CAXTUV010000375.1:0-1921 GCA_964247445.1 uncultured Acidobacteriaceae bacterium
CATCATCAAAGCCGTCGAACGGTGCATCCCCGTGGCGGCCGTGCTGTCCATTGATGAAATGGCCTGCTCGCTCATGGGCCGCGAGCGTGAGCTGCTGCGGGCGCTTGCGTTGGCGCAGACCGTCAAGCAATCCATCCGCGAGCATGCCGGGGCGACCCTGCGCTGCTCCATCGGGCTCGCGCCCAACCGCTACCTCGCCAAGATCGCCTCCGACATGGAAAAGCCCGACGGTTTGGTGGCCCTTACCCGGGACGTCCTGCGCCCGGCGCTCGAAAACCTGACGCCGCGCGACCTGCCTGGGGTGGGCGCGCGCATGGAAGCGCGGCTTCATGCGGCGGGCATCCGCACCATGCCGGAGCTCCTGGCCCTGGGCCGCGAAGGTATGCGCGCACTGTGGGGCGGCGCGGGCGGCGAAAAGCTATGGCACTGGCTCCACGGCGAGGACTTCACGGATGCCAAGCTCGAACATCAAAAGTCCGTTTCCCAAAGCCATGTGCTGCCCCCGGAGCTGCGGACGCCCGAAGGGGCCCATGCCGTTCTGCACAAGCTGCTGCACAAGGCCGCCATGCGGCTGCGGGCGGCGCGGCTCTGGGCCGGAACCATCGCCATCTCCATCAAGTACACTTCCCCGCGTTCGACTCGGGTGCACAGCTCCGGTATTCCGCAGGCAGCTTGGTCCTTGGGCGCGCGGGTTGTTGAGTGCCAGGACACCCAAACACTGGCCGAGGCGCTCGCGAAGCTGTGGGCGCGGCGGCCAGCGCACACGCAGCCGTTCTTTGTCGGGGTATGGCTCGGCGAGCTCGTGCCCGAGCACCTCCATACGCTCTCGCTTTTCGACGAGGAGGTCCGCCGAGGCCGGCTGTCGGCGGCGATGGACCGAGTCAACGGCCGCTACGGTACCCATACCCTAGGCACGGCAAGCATGCTGCTCGCCGGAGCTTCTGCCCCAACCCGGATCGCGTTCACAAGTATTCCGGAGCTGTTTTAAGCAGGGGTAAGTTTCAGGTTGATATGCTTACCAAAGTACTCGTTTGAGCAAATCGTGAAAATTTCTGGACAAATGCTGAGCGACACGTCTATTGTCGCGAACAATCTGGAAACGATTCCAGTTCCGCTGGAATTTCCAGGAACTTGCGACGAGGTGCGTAGAAGCGCATGCGATTCTTTTCTCATCGGCACTCCACCCTACTTGCGGCAGCCGCACTCCCACTGTCCGTGTTCAGCCTTACCAGCTTCAGCACTGATATCTCGTACGCGCAGGAGTTCCGCGGGACCATCTCCGGAATTGTGACGGACCCATCGGGTGCCGTGATTCGTGGCGCAGAGGTGGTTGCCTCCGGACCGTCGCGGACGTATCACACGCAGAGCCGAGCGGATGGGCAGTTCACGATCCCTTTTGTGGACCTAGGAACGTACAACGTCGAAGTCAAAATCCGGGGTTTCGACAGCCAGACACAGGCGGGCATCCACGTCGATGTCGCCTCTAAGATTGCCCTTCAGTACCATATGAAGCCGGGACAGGTGTCAGAGACTGTGACGGTGTCGAGCGATGCAAACCGTGTGACGCTGGGGGATGCTTCGCTCGGAACAGTGGTGGACCCGGAGAAGGTACAAAACCTGCCGTTGAACGGGCGGCAGCTTTACACGCTACTTGGGCTCACGCCAGGCGCGCGGTTTACACAGACGCAGTTTGGACCGGGTGGCTACTCAGGGACGCGGGCATTTGATGAAAGCAATGCGTATTCAATCAGCGGGCAAAGCGGGAATCAGAATCAGTTTTCGCTGAACGGCGCGCCGGTCTCAACGCAGGGCGGGGGAG
The DNA here is from genome assembly GCA_964247445.1 of uncultured Acidobacteriaceae bacterium. Taxonomy (GTDB): domain Bacteria; phylum Acidobacteriota; class Terriglobia; order Terriglobales; family Acidobacteriaceae; genus EB88. Next base: position 1,820 of record CAXTUV010000375.1, read on the forward strand.
GGGCAGGCACGTTCAACGTCGCGCCAAGCATTGATGCGGTGGATCAATTCAAGGTGCAGACGAACACGTTCGATGCGCAGTATGGCCGGGCCCCGGGCGCAA
>CAXTUV010000375.1:1931-2232 GCA_964247445.1 uncultured Acidobacteriaceae bacterium
GGGAACCAATAAGTTTCATGGGACGGCTTTTGACTTCTGGCGAAATTCGATTTTTGACGCAAATACATTTCAGCTGAACCAATCCGGCGCACCGAAACCTTTCCATAACCAGCACCAGTTCGGCGGAACGCTCGGTGGACCAATTTTAAAGGATAAGACGTTTTTCTTCTTCTCGTTCGAGGGGTTTCGCGAGGTGCTGCCGGTCGGCGTAGTGACGGATGTTCCTACGGCGGACCTGTTTCCGAGCGCGACCGCCGGAGGGGTAAACCTCAGTACCTATCTGGCGGCGACTACAGGGCAA
>CAXTUV010000375.1:2243-3691 GCA_964247445.1 uncultured Acidobacteriaceae bacterium
GACGCGGTGCGCAGTGCCGGGGCAAAACCCGTGTCAGCAATATACCCGCGATCAGTTCCCGAACAACACAATTCCCGCGAACCGGATCAGCGCACAGGGATTGGCAATCCTGAATCTGTACCCGCGGCCGAACGTAGCGGGTAACATATACAACGCCAATTACACGGCATCAGACCCCGGGCGTTACAGTTATGACCAGCCAATGGTGAGAGTAGACCATGACATTTCTGATAAGACGCGAATCTATGGGATTTACACACAATTCACTGGGTCGGAGTTTCGCAACTCCTTCGGGCTGCCGATCGCTATTTCGCAAGGCAACATCAACAACTCACGGAGAAGCTGGACTTCGTCATTTGATGTTACACATACGTTCTCTCCGACCCGTGTAGCGGATGTGCGGATTGCTTGGAACCGGGCGGTCAATCGGAACCCGAACGGCGGGGCTGCGGCGGGGCTTGCGGGCGGACTTACAGCGGCCAGCCTTGGGATCGGCCAGCCCGCGATTCCAACTACAACTCAGGACCTGCCGCCGCAGATCAACCTGAACGGCAGCCGATTCACGGGCATTATCGGCAACACGCTTTCGGATGATTTTGTAAACGAAACTTTCGATCTGGCACCTTCACTGACGCAAACGTTGGGTCACCATACAGTCCACATCGGCTTTGAAGGTGAGATGTTTCACTTCAGGCAAAACGGGATCGGATCGCCGAACGGGCAGTACACTTTCGGCACCCAATTTTCTCAGCAGGACCCGTTTCGCGGCAATGGCGACGGAGATCAGATAGCCGACCTGTTGCTGGGATTCCCGGATAACGGTTCGGTGCAATACTTCGATAGTTTGTATGAAAGCTATAAGTATTACTCCGCCTACGTTCAAGATGATTGGAAAGTGAGCCACAATCTGAATCTGAATCTAGGCATCCGGTGGGATACGGAGACCTCTCCCGTGGAAAGAAACAATCGGCTGTCGGCGGGGTTTAATTTGACCGCGGTCAGTCCGATCTCGGCGCAATTGAATGGGGCAGGTGGAATACCGAACCCGCTGACGGGCGGCCTGCAGTTTCCGTCTTCGAGCTTTACGGCATACGAAAACATCGTCGGCAATTTTCTGCCGAAGGTTGGGATTTCCTACTCGCCGCGTAAGGATCTTGTGCTCCGGGGCGGTTTCGGAATCGCGAGCGGCGAAGGAATTGAGTTAGGTGGAACAAACACCTTCCAGCAGCAGACCAATTACATCAGCTCGCTCGACGGCGGGCGGACGCCGAGCAATTACTTCGATACCGGCAACCCATACCCGAACGGGGTAATCGTGCCGCCGGGGTTTTCACAAGGTCTGCTGTCGGAGGCAGGCAATGGGATCGGGTTTGACCAGCGGGCACGGCGGATTCCGAAGTCCAATTATTGGTCGTTCGGTGTTCAGGGAGCGGGCCCGGTCCACACAG
>CAXTUV010000376.1:0-3686 GCA_964247445.1 uncultured Acidobacteriaceae bacterium
CCAGTATCGGCCACCACCGTCGTCATGCCGCGCAGCTGTTGCAGTAATGTCTGAGCCATTCGCCACTCCTCCCGCGCTTCGCCCAACAGGAAAGCGCCTCATCTTCTAGGATGCACCCGGACGGGCCGCGCCTACAACCGGGACTTCGACAATCGTCGTCAAGAACGCGCTTTGGCGCGCGTGATGTCCTCAGGACGAAACGAACAGCAGAACGTCGGAACCGGATCAAGTCGCCAGAACTTTTTATAGCTCTCCTCGCCCCGAAGCATATCGATTGCAGCAAATCCGGACCGAGCCGCTTCCTCGATGGCATGGGCGAGAAGTAAAATCCCGGGTCGCAGCCGTGCATGCTCGGGCGCGTAGCCCATCAGATAAAGGTATTGTGTTCGCCGGGGCCGGACCGGCGGGTCGGCAAGCGAGTACAGAACGCCAAGCGGTTGTGTTCCCGCCCACAGCACCCCTAGGCGCGCCAGCCCGCAATCGAGCAACTCCGGCAGAGCCGCCCGATGATGCGCAAGTACGGCTTCATCGGCAAGAACACCCGTTTGGCCCTCGCCACACCAACGCTCGGTATGAAAGCGGACCAGCAAATCAAATGCCGCTTCCCAGTCCCGCGCGGAGGCTTGCTCGAACCGCAGCTTGCCGAGCGCCCGAGCCGCATTCTGCATGTAACGCACCTCGGCCCGGAGCTTGGGGGACAGATCCCTGACCGGTACTGCCGCCCGTCGCCCGCACGACTCTCCTGGGCTCGTTGCTGTGCCCTCGATCTTCTGCAAGGCCGCAAACAGAACTGAATGTGGCGGAAGCTGCGCCAGGTAAGCGCGGTCCCAATTACCTTCCGCGCCCACGAGTGCAAGCGCTTCGCCGATGTCTTCCTCACAGCATTCCGCTCGAAACACCCCATCGAGGTAGTCGCTGGTGCCGGCGCCGACGAGCAGCAGCTGCCGCTCACCTGTGCCTGGGTTGGGATAGATGTAAAGCGGCAGGAGGCCGATGAGTGCTCCTCCGCGTCGGAGCGCGACCGCCAACAGTTTCTCTTGCGCGAACGCGCGCCACCAGGGCAGCAGCCAGGCCGGATGCTGAAACGGCTTTGCTTCCGCGCTCGCTTCCCAAAGCAGTGCCCATTCCGGGGCGAGCGCTTCCCATTCGGGAAGGGTGCGCACAAGCGTACAGTCAGGTGGCATCGGTTCAGTCTAGTGGTCATGTCGGAACGCTCGCAGTTGCAAATGATGCCGCGGCGAGGCGCTCCTCGAAGATCAATATGCTGTTGCAGGCTGTAAGCGGAATGAGCTCGCCGAAAATGCGGGGCTCGACAAGCAGGCCGAAGAACAGCATAAACGCGAGCCAAATCCAGTACCCGTGCAGCCAGCCGCGCAGGATCGGATCTGGAATGGATGTTCGAAAGAGATATAGGAAGGGCCAGAGAAACCCGAGCGCCGCCAATGCCTGCGGCCAGGAAAGCGGGATGAGCAAACTGCCGAGATTAAGGGCGAGGCGTGAGCCTGCGACGCTCGGATTCGCATGAAAATAATGTCTTAACCATGCCTGCTCCCCGAGCCAAAACAGGGCAAGAGGCAGGGCGCGCATCACGGTTTTTCGAGTGGGGACGCCTTTGCGGCGCTCCGCGATGAAAAGAAGCGGCAGAAGAAGCAGGGTAGTCTCTCGATTCAAAGTTGCGACTGCAAATAAGGCGTACAAAATCCCTGTCCGTCCGCCGACGTAGATCAAGGAAAGAGCCGCTGAGAAAAACGCCATCGCTGGGAGGTCGTAGGGGAAGCGCAGCGCGTGGTGTGTTTCCGCCCCGTAGGTCAAGAAGCAAAGCCAAAGAACCAGCGGCCAAACCATCCAGCCGAGACGGTGATGCCGCGAGCTCCGGACGTAAAGCCCATGCGCGCAAGCCGCCGCAAGCAGAACCGAAGCGAGATCAATGGGCGCTTGCACAAAACTCTCGGGCTGCACACCTTCCGGAAACCAAAGCGGCACCCTATTCAAGACAGCTGCCCAGTGTTGCAGCGATGCGCTGCCGTGCGCCCACCGAAGCGGGGCCGCAAGGAGGAGCCGGTACTGAAACGGCGTGCGCTCCAGGCCTTGCTCATACGCTGCCAGATTAATTTCCGAGCGCATCCGGCTTAGGTAAAACCAGACAAATTGCACGCTCGCAAGGAGGCACACGGCCGTGTGCGCGGTCTGCCACCGTACGCTAATTGCCCGCAAGCGTCACATCCCGCACCGGCGCTTGCCGTTCAAACAAAACAGTCGTGCCGTCCTGGTAAAGAATTTTCCAGCCGGAACTTTGCCGCAGAAGATAGGCGAGCGGGCTGCCGGTATCGAAGAGAACGTATCGGATCGAACCTTTATCGAGCAGCGCAAAGCTGTTCTTGAGCGTGGAAATATCCAGGTAATCGCGAAGCACCCCACGCCGCTCGAAGATGTCTACTCGTGAGTCGATAAAGATGGGTATGTTCGGCGCATACAGCTCAAGGTATCCACCCCATAAGAAATCATTGAGAACTCTGCCTTCCGCATGGAAGGTGCGTAGAAACGGCAGCGCCTGCACGGGATAGTCTGTCGCTTGGCTGACTGTTGCCGCGTGGGTTTTTGCCAGGCGCGCGCTCGATGCTGCTAGTAAGAGCAGGAGCGCCGCATGCAGAAGCGGGCGCTCTCGCGCCGGCTGCTTCATGCGTGGCCGTGGTATGTCTCGGGCCAGGTAAGGCAGTGCGACCAAGCTTGCCAGGAAGAGAAAGCGCGTATGTGTAAACGCGGCAAAGAGGCCAAACAGCACGAACGCAAGCTGGTACGGAGCCCACCTGCGGCAATGGATGAGCTGAGCAATCAAGGAAGCGGCAAGCATCGCGAGCAGAATGCGTGCACGCGGCGACTGCATATTGAGTGACTGCCACTCCTCGACGCTCGCCACATTGAGAGTTTGCCGAAATGCAAAATCGAATGGATAGGCCGGGAGCTTCCACCCGTAAGGATTGAGAAAAAGAGCCGCAACACTTGCCGCGCAAACGAGGATCAACCCCTTGCGCTCCTGCCGCGTCCAGCCTGCGCGCGCAATGCGTCCTGCTTCTACCGTGAACCACCCGCACGCGATGTAAGTCGCAAACAGGCCGAGCCCGAGAAGCCAAGAGCCGTGGAGGTTGACCCACAGACAAAAGAGCGGAATCAGCAGCCATAAGCTCTCAGCCGCTTCGGCCTCCCCGCGCCTGCGTTCATACTGTTCAATCAAGAAGAGTTCGCAAACCAAACAGACCCAGCCAAACAGCAGCATGCGCGGGCCGAAGCTGACCGTTCCGAGCAGCACCCCTGCTGTCATCGCCACCCAGGACGTTTTCACGTCACCCGAAACTTTCTGCGTAAGCGCGAACAGGCCTAGAAAGATTGCTTCGAGCAAGAGCAGTGTCGTGAGCAGCAGGCCCGGCACACCCAATGCACGGTAAGCCGCGTAAAACGGCAGCTCGGCAAGCCATTCGTGATCAACCCACGGCATGCCCAATGTGGTGTAGGCGTACATATCCGCCCGAATCCAGTGGCCTGTGTGGATGAGGTACGCCGCATTGCGCAAGTGCCAGGAAATGTCAGGATCCGCCATCGGGCGCAACGTCAGAAAGAAGACAAGCAGCGCGAGAAACGTCCAAAGGAGCGCGGTGAAAGTGAAGAGGTTGCGATCTCGCGCCGAGAAC
>CAXTUV010000377.1:0-3680 GCA_964247445.1 uncultured Acidobacteriaceae bacterium
GCGCATATGGAGGCGGTAGTCGCGCACGGCGAGAAAGCCATCCTCGGGCTGCACCATGTTCAAGCCCACAACTTCCGGGTCGGCCTTTGCCAGCTCGAAGGCGAGAACCATTTGCGCGAAGACGTCGGCGGGCGGCTGCTCGCGGAGGATCTGAAATAGGAAGCGAATCTGGACCGAGCAGGCCGGCTGCGGTGCCGCCGTCGCGCAGCCTTCGCGCGCGGCCCGAGCCTTTTCCGCCTCCGCAAGTGAGACTTGGGCGGCGGCGACGGAGGCAGGGAGGCCGGCTTGCAGAAGGGCGTCGCGGTACGCGCGGAAGTCCGGGTTGAAGCCGAGCTTTTCCGCCGCTGCTTCCGCAGGCTTCAGGTCGGGTGTATCCATGACTTCGAGGTACTGCTCGTTCTGCCGGGCGGCGCGCGCGGCGACTTCATCGAGCCAATCGGCGGTATGCGCCTTTAAACCGCCGAACCGCCCAAAGGTCGCGAAAAACTGGTCATGCCCGGTGACGCCCTGCACGGGCACGTAGCCGCGCATGGAGAAGGAGTCGATCAGTGCATCGCGCATGCGGTTGTCGGTTTCAATCGCGGCCGAGCCGCTCAGCTCACCCGGCCTGCATGCGCCGGGCTTCGCGGTGCGGTCGAAAGCCAAGGCGGCGGGGTCGACACAGGTGCCGTCCTCGGCGGCCTCGGCGAGAAAGGTCTCCGCGTACACCGCGCCGGACAGGTGCATGTGCAAGTCCGCGCCCTTGGGCATGGCTTCGAGAAATGCACGGAGCGCCAGGGGACCTTGCGCCATGGCTTGCTCGTAAGCCCGCGCGGCGCGCAGCTCCGAGCTTTGCGCTGAAGCAGAAACAGCAAGCCCGCCGAGCAGGAGTGCGCGTAGCATGTGGAGTGCAAAAGGAGCGGCGGGCATGGTTGGTGCAAGTGTATGGCATCGTTTTGTTTGGCTGGGTCTGGTGTTCGCGGCGACGGCATGGGCGCAGGGCGACCGGCTCGCCCCGGTTCCCGCTTTCCCGCTCGCGGTGAGCCCGCTCGCCATCCACCAGCGCAGCGCGGCCTTGCAGCCCTTTACCGTCGCGGGCCCGTGTGGTGCGGTGGTGGGCCAGGGCGACGGCAGCTTTGAAGCGTGGAACTGGCCGGTGAAGCTCCTTTCGCGTTTCCGCGTCTCCGCGCAGGTTAAGGACTACACCGTCCCCATCGACGTGAACGAGCAGTCGGCGGAGGTTGCGGTGCAGCCCGATCGCACCACCATTACCTTCGCCCACGCCGCGTTTACCGTGCGCGAGATTCTCTTCGCGACGCAATGCAAGCAGGCCGGCGAGCCCGGTACGGTCGTGCTGTTTCAGGTTGAGTCCAAGCGGCCGGTTACGCTGACTTTCTCGTTCACGCCGGAGCTCAAGCGCATGTGGCCCGCCGCGAACTACAACGCGCCCTCGCCCGAGTGGGTGCGCGACGGCGGGTACTACCTGCTGCACACCGACTCCGACGAGCTCGCGGGCGCGGTCGCGATGCCGAGAACCGAGCCCGGCATCCTGGCCCCTTACCAGGAACGGCCCAAGGATTTTCCGCTTCAGCTCATCCTTTCCTACGACCCCGCGCGGGACGGAAATCGGTACTTTCCACTTCTCATGACCGGGGCGACCACCAAAGCGGCTGCGACAAGTACCGCGCTCCGGGAAGCGCTCGCGAGACTGGCGCGGAGCGTGCCCGCCCTGTACGCTCAGACCTCGGCCTATTATGAGCACTTTTTTGACCATCGCTTAGTCGCCGAAACGCCGGACCCGCGCTTCAATCAGGCGGTCGCCTGGGCCGAGGTCGCGATTGATCAGCTGCGGGTGCGGCATGGCGATGAATTAGGTTTGGTGGCCGGACTGTACAGCTCCGGCGACTCGAACCGCCCCGGCTTCGGGTGGTTCTTCGGGCGCGATGCGCTCTACACGCTCTACGCGACCGACAGCTACGGCGACTTTGCCCTGACCCGCGAGGAGCTTGACTTCCTGCTGAAGCGGCAGCGCGCGGACGGCAAAATCATGCACGAGTACTCACAGACCGCGGAGCTGGTGGACTGGGCGAGCCTGCCGTATGAGTACGCCGCGGCCGACGCGACCCCGCTGCTCCTGATGGTCATGGCCGACTACGCCGAGCGCTCGGGCGACCTCCCCTATGTGCAGCGGCACTGGCCGGAGATCGAGCACGCCTGGCGGTTCGAGCGTACCCACGATGCTGATGGCGACGGCATCTACGACAACGCGCAGGGGACGGGTTGGGTGGAGAGCTGGCCGCCCGCTCTGCCCAAGCAGGAGGTGTACCTGGCGGCGCTCGATGTGCAGGCGTCGCAGGCGTACGCGCGGTTGGCGGCGCTCGCCGGCAAGCCGGATGACGGAGCGACAGCGAGGGCGAAAGCTGTCGCCGCGACGCTGGAACGCGAGTACGCCCGGGACGGGGGGTATGCATTCAGCTACAACGGTGCAAGTGGGGTGGACCGCACCGCGACGGTGTACCCAGCGGTCGCTTGGTGGGACGGCGGTTACGCGCTCGCGGGCGATGCGATGTTTGCCCGCTGGGCGTCCGCTGAGTTCTCAACCGACTGGGGCGTGCGTGACGTGAGCGAGCGTGAGCCGCTGTACGACCCCATCAGCTACCACCAGGGCTCGGTGTGGCCGCTGTTCACCGGCTGGGCCTCGCTGGCCGAGTACCGAACCGGGCGCCCGCTCGCCGGGTACACCCACCTGATGGAAAACGCGAATATGACCTGGGCGCAGGACCTAGGCGCGGTTACGGAGCTGCTTTCGGGACAGTTCTTTGTGCCGCTGGGCCGGTCGACCACGCACCAGCTTTGGTCGTCCGCCATGGTGCTGACGCCCGCGCTGCGTGGGCTTTGCGGGATCAGCTTCGATGCCGCGGCGAATACTCTGCACGTTGCCCCGCAGCTGCCCGCCGCCTGGCTTGCCGCGACCTTGCGGCATGTGCCGACAGGAAATGGCGGCGCGGTCACTCTGCATTTTGAGCGCCGCGGGCCCGTGCTGGAGGTACGCGCGGAAGCTGAAAGCGGGGCAATGCCCGCGCTTGCCGGGCCGACGGGCTCGCGTGTACGGGCTGGGACCCTGCTCCTGCCTTTGCCGGGCGTGGAGCTGGGCATCCCGGCGCAGCTGCCCTTGCCGGGCGCGGCTACGGCACAGCTTAAGGTGCTGGAACAGCATGTGAATGCACGCACCGCGACCTGGCTGTTGGAAGCGCAGGGCGGGGCGGAGTACAAACTGCTTTTGCGCCTGAACGGCGTCGGGCACATGCAGGTGGAGGGAGCGGAGCCGCTCGCAACCGCGCCCGCCCTCATCACGGAACCCCTTGCCGGCGCGGCGCTGCTTCCACCTTCGCCGTCCGGAGAAAACATGCCGGGCCTCCGCATCCGCTTTCCCGCGGGCGACGGTTATGTTCGGCAAATAGTCACCGTGCGCTGGTAGAGACACCCCCGCTCCCAGCCTCAGGCCGTGTCAGTGCCGCTCGGCTCTCGTTTGGCGTGTCGCGCCGGTTTCGCTATACTCAGTTCACGGCGCGCCCGCGCCCTGCGCTCTCGCCTCTGCTGCGGAGCGCGCTTGGGTTCACCCCGAGGCCAGATAGCTCAGTGGTAGAGCGCGGCCCTGAAAAGGCCGGCGTCGGCGGTTCGATCCCGTCTCTGGCCACCAC
>CAXTUV010000378.1:0-3675 GCA_964247445.1 uncultured Acidobacteriaceae bacterium
AACGGCGGGTACAGGGCCGAGTACGGGTCGAAAACCACCGTGTCGTTATCGATGCCGCCGGCCTGGAGAAACGCCGCCCGGGTGGCTGCTTCCGAGTAGGGGTCGCAGCCCGTAATCAGGCAGCGGGCGCTCGCATACGGCTGCTTGAAGTCGCGGAAGTGGAGCGCTTCGCGCTCGTCGTGGTAGCCGCGGATGATGAAAAGCATTGCTCCCAGTAAGGCAAGAAGCAGCACAACGGCGCGACGCTCTACCTTCAACCCAGCGGCCTTTTTCCGGCAAGGCAGACCAAGTACCAGCCGTGCGGGGCACAAGTAAAGCGGGCCGCTTCGTCCGGAGCAAACTGCCCGCGAAGCCCTTGGGCCAGCTCTTCCGACGTCCCGGCATATACGACGAAGTCCGAAGCGGCAGCGATCTGCTTCTCGCGACGCGCCGGCAGCGAGCGGCCTTCCGCGGCGGGCGGGTCGGTTTTCGACAGGTGCACGAGCCGGATGTCATCGATCAGCAGCGGGCTGCCCGGAACGCCGGCCAGCGGCATGATTTTCTGATCGAGCCAAGGAGAGTCAAGCGCGACATCATCGTTTTGAACAAAGGGCAGCGCGGTCGCCCAGGCAAAGTCATCCGGCGCGAGCTCCGTGGTGAAGCGCGCATGCGTATCGAGCCCCGCGCCGAGCAGGATGAGGCCGTTTCGCCCCGGGGGCAGCGGCTGCCGCTCGATCTGCGCGACCGCGCGAGCAACGGGTCGGACATACACTTCCGCGGTAAGCAGGCTCAGCGCTGCAAGCCCCACGGCTACCGGCGGAATTGCCCGGAGAAGCCTCGTGCCGCGCGGACGGTATGCCGAAGCAGCCAGCAAAAACCCGACCCATACCAGAACCACCAGCCGCGTCGCGAAGTAGGCTGAGTTGTTGACATGCTCCGGGGTGAAGGGAAGAACAAGCGCGAGAATCGCAGCAGACGCGAAGAACGAGTCGGCCAGCGTGAGCGTCCGGGCCGCCCACCCGGACGCGAACCGGCGCGCCCCCAGCACGAAACCGACCATCAGCAGCGCGTACAAACCCAAGCGGTACAGGTTGATGAGCGGGCTGAGCGAGCGCGTATTGTAGGGCGAAACCCCGGTGAGCAGCGCGACCGTGGTGACGAACGGCCGGTGAAAGCCGAGATCCGCCAGGGCCGAAGCAGACGACCCGCGGTCGACGCTGGAGGCGACAAACAGGAACGCGAGGCAGGCAAAGGCGACCGCGCCGGCACGCGGCAGGAGGCTTCTGCGTGCCGGCCCTCGCAACACGCTCAGCACGAGATCAACCAGCCCAAGGCAGATCAGCACGAGCAGCGGAACGGGATGGGTGAAGGTGAGCAGGGCGACGGAGGCCGCGTAACCCAGCCAGAACAGCGGACGGCCCGCCGCGGCCCGCGCCCAAAACCCCGCGGCAAAGAGAAATAGTCCTAGCGCGAGCGAGTAGTTGAGAAAACCCATCATCACTGACCACTGAAGAAACAGGGGCGCGCCGCACAGGGAAACTGCACCGCCCAGCCGACCCAAGGCCGTCGCTGAAAACCGGAAGCCGTAGGCGAACAGTAGCACCAGCCCGCAGGTGAACAGTTTTTCAGCCCAGTCGTATGGCATGAAGCGCGAAAGCGCGAACAGCGCGGCGTAGTGGGTCAAGTAGGGCGGCAGGGGATGCCGCACCGTGTACATGCCGTATCCGGGCTTATGCGCGAGCAGGCTCCCGAGCACATGGACGTAGTAGCGGTGCATGGGGCCGTCCTGCGTGGGGAACAGCGGCAGGCTCAGGATCCATAGGCAGTACGCGGCGACAATCGCGGCGAACAGCCAGGCCGTGTTTCCGGTTTCAGGTGCGCCGCTTGATTGGCTTTCCAAACTCAGGTTTCTCCTCGATGCCCTATGGATCGCGGCGCGTGCGTACGCACAACAGCGACCAGCCTTCCGCCGGCTTGCACCGGAACTGAACCGCTTCCCGCTCGCCTAGAAAGTTCACTATGCCATAAGGAAGCTCCTCGGGCGTGCCGACATAGGTCACCACATCGCTCGCATGCACCATGCGCTCGACCGGCTCCGCCGGCAGCACAGCGGAAACCCGCGGGGTGGGGTCGCGCGTAACGCCTTCCACCAGCGGAAAGGCATCGGCAACCAGCAGCGCGCCCGCGGCCCGGTGTAGTGGAAACGAGGGCAGCTTGAGCCAGGGCGCATCCAGAGCGAGGTCGTCGGCCTGCACAAGAGCGAGCGCGTTCGCCCAAAGAAATGGATTGAACATAATGTCGTAGCGCTCGCGCAGCGTTTGGCCGAGCATGGGGCCGCTGAGCAGGAAAGCGGGTTTGTGCGCGGGGAGCGCCTGCGTTTCCACTCTCGCGATGCTGCGCGCGAGCGGGCGGAAGCTCCGCTCGGCCGGGATGACCGTGAGCGCGGTGAATACCGCCCCGAGCGTAACGCAGGCCGCGGGCAGTCTGCCGGAGGCGGGCTGCCCCGACGCGCCCAGCATGGCGAACACCCAGACCAGAATGACAGTACGAAGGGCGAAGTACACCCCGCCGTTCACGTGGTCGGGCAGAAACGGCAGGAGCAGGGCGGCCAGGGCGGCGCAAAGCGCGAAAGCCGCGCCGATGGAAAGCCGGCGCGCCCCTAAGCTTGCGCGGGCCACACGGAAGGCCCACGCCGCGCTGAGCAGGACCAGGGCGTACAGCGCCAAGCGATAGCCGTTGACCCACAGATTGTGGGAGCGGGTGTTGTACGGCGACACGCCCGCGAGCAGCAGCACGGTGCGAATGAAGGGCACGTGCAGGCCGAGGTCGCGGAGCGAGGAAGCATTCTGCTGCCGGTCCAGCGTGAGCGAGGGCAGGATGCAAAGCGCGGCGAGAAACCCGAACGTGAGCAGGTGCTGCTTGTTCCGCGCCCACAAGGAAGCACCCGCGCCCTCATGGAAAACAGCGCGCCGCACGAGGTCGCCTAAGGTGAGGGCCGCAAGGAGGCCCAGCGGCATGGGATGCGAAACGCTGACCAGGGCCGCGGCTACGCAAAAGCCGACAACCGGGGTGAACCGGCGGTCGAAGCGCAGCCAAAAACCCATGGCGAGCAGCGCGAGCCCCAGGCCGAGCGCGTAGTTGTAAAAGCCCATCATCAGGAACCAGGGCAGAAGCAGTGGAACGACCAGCAGTGACACCCATGCACCCGCGGGGCCGACGGCCGTAGCTACGAAACGCAGGCCGAAGCCGAAGCACACGATCTCCACGCAGGTCAGCAGCTTTTCCGCCAAGCTGTACGGAAACATGTGAAACAGGGCGAGCAGCGTCAGGTACTGCGTGGCATAGGGAGGGAATGGGCGGCGGATCGCATATGCGGCATAGTGGGCGTCGTGCGCCAGCACCGCGCCGAGCGCGTGAGTGAAGTAGCGGTGCATCGGCCCGTCCTGGTTAGGGAATAGGGGCAGGCTGAGCACCCAGACGCACACGGTGCCGACAAAGAGGGAAAACCAAATGCGGGAGGCGAACTGTTGCATATATGTCGCGGACGTTCCTTGGCCTGCATCTGCGAAATCTGCGAAGTCGATCTCCGGCCCACGATAGCACGGCTCTTGGGATTGCAGCTTCGAGTCGGTGCTGAGGCACTGCTTGCCGCCTTGGTACCATGGAGATCGGGTCCCCATGTCGCAGCAGGAAATC
>CAXTUV010000379.1:0-483 GCA_964247445.1 uncultured Acidobacteriaceae bacterium
GGGTTTGTGAGTTCGTACTCACCCGTTAGCGACGAGAACCCGTCGCGACCCACGGCGCGGCCTGAGTACTATGGAATGCTTGCCTTCGCGCAGGGCGCGGTCGGCGGCAGGCGAGTCGGTATACGGGCTGACGCCGGGGTGCTGAACCTGACGGCTTACGCGTCGGCACGGGTAGACGGACGCAGCACGGTGACGGTCGTCAACAAAGACTGGACCGACGCGGCTGCTCTTGCAATTCGCTGCAAGCGAGGCGTGCGCGCGGCATCGGCGATGCGGCTGGCCGCGCCGTCCATCGAAAGCACGACAGGGGTGACGCTCGGCGGAGCCGGCGTGCTGGAAGACGGCAGCTGGTCGCCGGGCAAGCCGGAGCGGGCGGTTGTTTCGGGCGGGGGTGCTAGGTTGACGGTGCCGCCCGTAAGCGCGGTTCTCGTTACGCTGGAACTGCTGTAAGACTTTCTTTACAAGCTGCGGGCAGGTGGAAGC
>CAXTUV010000379.1:493-3661 GCA_964247445.1 uncultured Acidobacteriaceae bacterium
GCTGTGGCTGATGGAGGACACCAAACAGCACGTCCAAGCCGAGCAGCCGTGCATCTACAGCAGGGACCTGATCGAAGTGGTGTACTCGAACCCGTACTGCCGCATTCGGTTCCTGGAAGACGCACGTGTCGCGAAGCGGCAGACTGCAAAAGCTCGCTGCGCTAAGTATTTGGAATCGGTGAAGGCCGGACGCGAGGTATGTTCCCTCAATCCCGGGCTGCGCGGGTGATGCCATCGACATGTCAAAATCCGGTCGGGACTGCTGCCGCCGTGCCGCGCCCTGTGAGCTCCCGAATCAGGTCCACCTCGTGCTCGCGGTAAGGCGTGTCGTCCTGCTTAAAGACTTCGTGGAACCAGACTGTCGGCTGTGACTCGACATACGGCTTCTGCCAGGAGTCCCAGGGCAGATACGTCTGCGTCTTGCCAGCGACCAAACCCCAGTTGATCGCGGCCACATGATATTTCTTCGCGACCGGGAGCGAGCCGTCAAAGGTGGAACCCGCGCCGCGTGCCATGTACTCCGTGCAGATAATGGGCCGGCCGAGCGGTTGCAGGGTCTTGATGCGCGCCTCAAACTCCTCCGGCCAGCCGTAGTTGTGGAAAGAGATCACATCGGACTCGCGCAGCTGGATCTTGGTCGTATCCGACTCCAGCGCCGGGTCGGTCCAGTTGCCCTGCCACACGCCGCTGGTCAGGGGCTGCGATGGGTGCGCGGACCGCGCCCAGGCGAACACTTGCGGCAGAAGTTGGTTGACGCGTCGAACTTTCGCCGGGGTGTCGGCCACCGTGTCACGGCCCTGATTGTCGGGCTCGTTCCATACGTCCCAGCCCAGGATGCGGTCGTCGTTCGCGAACCGGCCGACGACGCCTTTCACATAGGCTTCCAACTGCGGCTCATCGGCGGGGTTGAGCAGGCGCTCCTTACCCGGGCTTTGCACCCAGCCGGAGTTGTGGACGCCGGGAATGGGCGGGTGCTGCGGCCCCAGGTGCGGGTTCGGCTCCCAGCAGGAGTCGAACAGCACCAGCAGCGGGCGGATGTGGTGCCTGCTCGCGATGGCCAAGAACGCATCCAGCCGCTGCGCGAACCCTTGCGGGTCGCTCTGCCAAAGCTGGTCCTGGAGGAATACGCGGACGGTGTTCATCCCGATGCCCTCTGCCAAGCCCAACTCGCGGTCGTTGAGCGCGGGATTCCACGTCGCGGGCTGGAACATTTCAAACTCATTAATGGCGTCGGACGGGATAAAGTTTGCGCCCACCAGCCAGGGCTGCTTGGTATACCAGGTGTTGGCGTGCTCGGGGGTCCAGCGAGCTGGTTCGGGTACGGTCTGCGCATGCGTGAGAGAAGCAAGGGCAAACAGAAGAGCAATGAGGCTGCGGTTGAGCATGGGTGCGAGCAATCCTTTTCCGGTAAGCAGCGGTGCAGGCATGGAAACTATACCTCGCGGGAAGCATGGTCGGCATGCGAAGCTGAAAGCCATGCGTTGGACCCGCTTTCTCCCGCTCGTCAGCGCGCTTGCGGCAGTTTCCGGGGCCGCGGCACAGGCCCCTCTGTTCGCACCCTATGTCGACATGAGTCTGACCGCGGATGCCGACGTGGTCGCCGACGCGCGGGAGGCGGGGCTCAAAGCGGTGACCCTGGCGCTTCTGGTCGGGACGGAAGGCTGCGGGATCGGCTGGGGCGGGCTGCCCGGCTCGCTGCCGGTGGATGCGCTGCCGAACGGCGACTCGCTGCTGCACATTGTGCGGCAGCTTCAGGCTGGCGGCGTGGAGGTGATCCTTTCCTTCGGCGGGCAGGCCGGGCAGGAGCCGGCGCAAAGCTGCGGGGACGTGGCTAAGCTGCAGGCGGCCTATCAAGCCGTGCTCGACCGTTACAAGGTCAAGCTGCTGGATTTCGATATTGAAGGCGGCGCGGTCGGCGACCAAGCTTCGATTACGCGGCGCGACCAGGCGCTCGTGGGCCTGAAAAAAGCAAATTCGGGTTTGGTGATTTCCTACACGCCGCCCGTTCTGCCGAGCGGCCTCACCGATGCCGGCATAAACCTGCTGCGCGGCGCCAAGAAGGACGGTGTGCCGGTCGACGTGGTCAACGTCCAGGCATTCGATTACGGCGCGGGCAGAGGCGACCAGGGATTCAACGCGGTGCGGGCGGCCCGAAATACAGAGAAGCAGATCGAAACCGTTGGGCTCGGCGCTTCGGTCGGGATCACCGTCATGATCGGGCAGAACGACACGCCGGGTGAGGTGTTCCGGCTCGCGAATGTCGATACAGTGCTGAAGTTCGCGGAGGCGAACCGCTACGTCACGCGGCTGGCTTTCTGGTCACTGGCCCGCGATAACGGAAGCTGCCCGGGGCAGGCGCAGGCCAAGCCGACGTGCAGCGGCTTGGCGCAGAGCCCGTTTCAGTTCAGTGCTGCGTTTCGCCGCTAGGTGATCTGGATTTCTAACCGGCCCTGCCCGAGTGATCCTTTCGCGAGCACGACGCGGTCGCCCTGCACCGTCCCGGTCGAGGCTGTGCGCAGGGGCCCTCCGTCGGGCGGGTGGATGTGCACGGCGAGGTCAGCCGCGAAGTTCGGGGGCGTTTCGATCGTGACCCGCCACCCACGCCCGGTCAGCGACTCAGTAGACCAGCTTATCTGTCCCCAGCGGGTGGGGCAGCGGGCGACCCGGATGCGCTCGCCGGGGGCGAACCAGTGCTTCGGGGCGGCTTTTTGCAAGTGGCACACTTCGCGGTTCGACTCCTCGTAGCAGAGCAGCCAGCGCAGCCCGAGCGTAGGCTGCAACGTCGAGTTGACCACCGCCGACCAGCCATAGCGGCTTTGCTCGCCGGGGTGGGAGCCGGGGATGTAAGCGTCCTCCGGGGCGTAGCGATTGCCGGAGTCGGCGGCGAAGCAAACCAGCGCGTATAGGCTCAGTAGAAATGTCCGGTAGTCGTCCTCGCGGATGCGCGCGGCGAGGGTCCCGTGCATGGTGAAGTTGCTGTCCCGCGCGTTCGGCCCGTCCGTGTTCAGGCCCACGATCTCAAGCCCGGCGAGCGCGCGATGCTTCAGGTGGCCGCGGTCAAGCGCCGGGTCGCCCCAATCGGCGAGGAAGAAGTCCTCCATGAAGCGATGGTTCTCGTAGCTGGATAGTTCGGTGGGCTTGTGCGCGATATCGCCCGGCTCAATGGGG
>CAXTUV010000380.1:0-1598 GCA_964247445.1 uncultured Acidobacteriaceae bacterium
GGGCTTGCCGGGGTAGCCCTCGGCAGCGGCAACGATGCAGGCAGAAGCGCCGGGCCGCCAGCGCATGTCCGTGTCGCTGAGGCGGCCTTCGACCGCGGCTTCCAAGGCTTCGTATAGGTCGGAGTCAAGGCGCATCAGCAGGGTTTGAGTTTCCGGGTCGCCGAAGCGGGTGTTGTACTCGAGCACCAAGGGGCCGCGCGCGGTCATCATGAGGCCGATAAACAGTACGCCAACAAATGGGGTGCCCTCGGCGGCCATGCCGTCCACGGTGGGCTGGGCGATGTGCTTGAGTACCCAATCCCGCATGGCGGGGGCGAGCATGTGGTCGGTCGAGTAGGCGCCCATCCCACCGGTGTTCAGGCCGGTATCGCCCTCGCCGATGCGTTTGTGGTCCTGCGCGGGAGGCAGTGAGGCGATGTGGCGCCCGTCGGTGATGAGCAGGAACGAGAGCTCCTCGCCCTCAAGCCTTTCTTCAATAACGACTATGCGGGTGGGCGAGCCTAGGAGGGTACCGTCGAACAAGCCGGTGATGGCTTGCTGGGCTTGTTCGCGCGTGGGGCAAATGAGGACGCCCTTGCCGGCATGGAGGCCGTCCGCCTTGACCACGACCGGCTTGCCCGCGAACAGTTCCAAAGCCTCCCGGGCTTCCCGGAGCGACGCACAAACGGCGTATTCGGCTGTCGGGATCGCATGGCGCTGCATGAAGCGTTTGGCGAAGGCCTTGCTCGATTCGAGCTCAGCCCCAGCGCGGGTAGGGCCGAAGACGCGCAGGCCCCGTGCTTGGAGGGCGTCGACGAGGCCAAGGGCGAGAGGGACTTCCGGGCCGACGACGGTGAGCGCGGGCTGCTCCGCCACGGTGATGTGCACCATCGCGTCTAGGTCGTTGACATCGACCGCGACGCAGCGGGCGAGACTCATGATGCCGCCATTGCCGGGCGCGCAGACGATCTCACTGACATGGGAAGAGCGTCGCAGCGCCCAGCACAGAGCGTGTTCGCGCCCGCCGCCGCCGATGACGAGGATGGTAGCTTGGCTCATCTCGCTTCCCAGCCTAGCGCACCTTCACTCCCATGCGAGTCCTACCCCCCGAACCTTGCCAGGGCGCTTGCACATGACCTTGGTACCGTTCTGGAACTTTATGACTTTGCAGCATTCAGTTTCTGTGGTTCACTGAAGGTATCCGCTAGACTCGTAGGCGAGCACTATAAGCCCCCTTTGGGGGCTTTTCCTTTTGAGGTTCAGTGAAAGTTGCTGTTCTTATTGATGGCGGCTTCCTGCGAGTCGTGACCCGCAAAGCCGGCAGACGCTATGATCCCGACTTCATCGAGCACTTCGCTCACGCCTGTAAAACCGATGAAGAGCAGATACAGCGCATTCTCTATTATGATTGCCCTCCCTTCGCAGGCACCGTGGAGCTGCCCGTTTCGGGCCAGGAAAAAGTTTTCGAGTCAAACGATGCTTGGCTGCATGCCCTCTCCTACAAAGACCTTTTCGCGGTTCGCCGGGGAGTGCTGAAGTTTCGCGGATTCGTTCTCAGGAAGAAGCCGAATCCAAAGCTCGCGCCGCCTTGGAACGAGCAATTTTCAGACGACGATTTC
>CAXTUV010000380.1:1608-3661 GCA_964247445.1 uncultured Acidobacteriaceae bacterium
GCAGAAGGGCGTGGATATGCGTATCGGCCTCGATGTCGCCTCCTACGCCGCCAGCCGCTCGGTGGAGCGCATTGTTCTCATCACAGCGGATACTGATTGCGTTCCCGCATTGAAGTACGGACGCAAAGCCGGTCTCCAAACTGTCCTAATCCGGCCTGAAGGCCACCATCTCGCGCCTGAGCTGCTCGCTCACGCGGACTACACCCGGTCTGTCGACCTTGCTTCCTGACGCACACTATGCCAAGGCTTTGGGAATGGCTTCTTCCCAGCGGTCTTGGGCTTTGAGGATAAGCTCGACGACCTCACGGGCGGCACCCTTGCCGGCTGGGCGCTTCGTGACGTAATGGCAGACGCGCTGGAGTTCCGGCGCGCCGTCGCGGACCGAGACGGCGAGGCCCGCGCGCTGAGCGAGCGGGATGTCCGGGAGGTCATCGCCCATCCAGCAGACCTCCTCGGCGGTGACTTGGGCTTTTTCCAGAATTTCCTCGAAGGCGATGGTTTTTTTCGGCTGGCCCAGGTAGACGTAGTCCACTTTCATTTCCTGCGCGCGGCGCAGCACGGCAGGCGAGCGGCGGCCGGTGATGAAGCCGGTGCGGATGCCCATGGTGTGGGCGAGCGAAAGGCCCTGGCCGTCCTGCGCGTCGAAGGTCTTCATTTCCTGGATAGTGCCAGTACCGGAGTCATCAGTCGCGGCGATGAGGCAGACGCCCCCGTCGGTGATGGTGCCGTCAACATCCATGAGAAAAACCTTGATCTTGCGCGCGCGGGCAAGGACGTCCGGACTCGCCAACTGCTCTGTTGCCGCCATACAGGTCATAGTACCTGCCCGACCCTATACTCGGAACAAAGTGTCCCCCACGGCCCAAGTCGAGCCTGTGCGCCGGCCCAAACGCCACGCGCGGCAGTTCCTGCACCACCTTGGGCCGGCGTTTGTGGCGTCCATCGCCTATATTGACCCGGGAAACTTCGCGGCGAATTTCGAGGCGGGGGCGCGGTTCGGCAACCGCTTGCTTTGGGTACTGCTCTGGTCGAATGCGATGGCGATCCTGATCCAGTACCTGTCGGCGAAGCTGGGCATCGCTACGGGCAAGACACTGCCCCGCAACTGCCGCGAGCACTTTTCGCGCCGGACCTCGCTGCTGCTTTGGGTCGCGGCGGAGCTGTCCGCGCTGGCGACGGATTTGGCGGAGTTTCTCGGGGCTTCGCTCGGGTTTTACCTGCTGTTCGGGCCGTGGTTCCTCCTCCACGGCTGGTCACGGACGGAAGCGCTATTTCTTGCGGCCATGCTGACAACGATTTTTGTATTCGCGCTGCTGGCGCTGGAAACGCGCGGGTTTCGCAAGCTGGAGCTAGCGATTATCGGCTTCGTGGCAGCGATTGGACTTTGCTACGCGGCGGAGCTTGCGTTTGTACATCCGGCTTGGCGCGATGTGGGGATGAGCGTACTACTGCCGAGGATTGGGCGCGGAAGCATCTATGTCGCGGTATCGATGCTGGGGGCTACGGTGATGCCGCACGTGGTGTATCTCCACTCGGCGCTGGTGCAGCATCGGGCACTCAGGCCTGGGGCCGGAGCGCACCATAACTATCTGTCGCGGGTGCGTCTGCTGTTCTACGAGAAGTACGACGTGCTGCTCGCGATGAACGGCGCGTGGCTGGTGAACTCAGCCATGGTGGTGATGGCGGCCGGGGCGTTTGCCCATGGCCATGCGGCTGCGAGCGGGTTCTCCATCGAGGACGCGCACCGCACCCTGGGGCCGCTGCTGGGGCCGGCGTCGGCGACGATCTTCGCGCTCGCGCTGTTGTGCTCCGGGCTCTCGTCATCAACGGTGGGGACAATGGCGGGGCAGGTGGTACTCGAGGGTTTTCTGGATGTGCGCTTCCCTGTTTTTCTCAGGCGACTCATTACGCTCCTGCCCTCGCTTGCGGTGATCGCGAGCGGGCTGGATGCGGTCAAGATCATCATCCTGTCGCAGGTGCTGCTCTCGTTCTCGCTGCCGTTCGCGCTGATTCCGCTGCTGCTCCTGACCAACCGGACGGCGGTGATGGAGCG
>CAXTUV010000381.1:0-1018 GCA_964247445.1 uncultured Acidobacteriaceae bacterium
CTCGCCCTGCTGCGAGCCCGCGCCGAGGTAGTACAGGTGTTCGGATTCGCATTTGGGGCAGCGGGTCGGGACGCGGGTTTTAAAGCCGCAGTAGTGGCACTCGAGCCGGTCGCCGGCGTGGGCGTGCTCGCCGCCCAAAACGGCCTTGTGCAAGGTGAGCGCGACCGCGCAGTTTTCACACTGGATCTTTTCGCCGCAAGCCCGGCACAGCGCCACGAATGAGTAGCCCCGGCGGTTAATGAGGATGATGGCCTGCTCGCCGCGGTCGAGCGCCGCGCGCGTTTCGTCGACCAGCCGCCGCGCGAACACCTCGTCGCGGCCGGTTTCGCGGAACTCCTGCCGCATGTCGACCAGCTCGACCTCGGGCAGCGGGCGGTCGGCGACGCGGTCCGGCATCCGGACCAGCGCGTAGCGGCCGCGCTGGGCGTTGTGCCAGCTCTCTAAGGACGGCGTGGCCGAGCCCAGCACGCACACGGCGGACAGGAGCTTGGCCCGCATCACCGCGACATCGCGGGCGTGGTAGCGCGGCATTTCCTCCTGCTTGTAGCTGCCGTCGTGCTCTTCGTCGACGATGATGAGGCCGAGCGAGGGAATGGGCGCGAACACGGCCGAGCGCGTCCCCACCACGGCCCGGGCTTCGCCGCGCCGAATGCGGTGCCACTGCTCGGCGCGCTCCTCCGGGGTGAGCGCCGAGTGGAGCAGCGCCGCCTCAGCCCCGAACGCGGAGTGCACCTGCGCGGCAATCGCGGGGGTCAAGCCTATCTCCGGCACCAGCAGCAGCGCGGTTTGCCCTGCGGCGAGCGCGTGCCGCATGGCTTGGAGATACACAGCCGTCTTGCCCGAGCCGGTGACGCCGTGAAGCAGGATGGGGGCGAACTGCTTTCGGTTCACGGCTTCCTTGATCGCCGCCAGAGCCTCGGCTTGCGATCGGTTGAGCACATGCGCCGGCTTGGCCTGAAGGCCGGAAAAGTGGAAGCCGAGCGGGCGCTCCTCCAAACGCAGGAGGCCGCGTTTTTCA
>CAXTUV010000381.1:1028-2510 GCA_964247445.1 uncultured Acidobacteriaceae bacterium
GAGCTCGGCCAGCAGCCGCTGCTGCCCCTCGGTCAGCTTGGGCAATCTTTCCGGCGCGGTAAGAACAGCCCAGCGCAGGGAGCGCTCGGCCCGGCGCGGGGCAGCCTCGGTTTCGCGCGCGAGCCAGCGTTTGCGCGCCATCCCTTGCAGCAGCTCGCGGCTCGCGCCCGTGGCCCGGCGCACGGCGGCGACCGTGGCGGCGTCGCCGGATTCCAGATAGTTGAGCACCGCGTACTCGGCGTCCTGCTCGGCCGAAGAAAGCCGCGAGCGCCGGGAGGAGCCGAGCTCCGCCCCGGCGTGGAGCGCGGCCCGACCCGCGTCGGCTAAGCGCCGGAGCGTGCGGGTGCGGACCTCCGCGCCGAGCGGCAGCATGGTCCGCAGCACCTCGCCGAGCGGGGCGAGGTAGTAGTTCGCGATCCACCGGGCAAGCTCCAGCAGGTCGGGCGCGAGCACGGGTTCTGTATCCAGAACGGCTAGAACAGGCTTGGCTTCGACCGGCGGCGGCTCGCCGTGAACGCGCACCACGATGCCTGTCAGCTTCTCGTTGCGGAATGGGACTAATACCCGCGCGCCGGGCCGCGGCGCGGGTTCGCGGCAGCTGTAGGTCCACAACCGGTCGAGCGGGACGGGCAGGGCGACGTCGCAAAACAGGTTGGTCGGCTCGGGCACTGTGAGGGAGCGTAGCAGGTGCGCGGGCGTGGACTCGGCTCCTACACTGATCGCATGACGTGGGAAGTGGAAGGCAGCGATGAATTTGCCGGCTGGTACTACCAGCTTGCCGAGAAAGAGGCGACACGCGTTGAGGACACAATCAAGCTCTTAGTCCTACAGGGTCCGAACCTGGGCAGACCTCACGTAGTTACAATTTATGGGACAACCATCCCAAACTTAAAAGAGCTTCGTGTGCAGTCCGGAGGACGCCCCTTGCGCGTCCTGTTCGCCTTTGACCCGCGCCGCATCGGCTCTCTGATCCTGGGTGGTGATAAAACGGGTGACGCAAACTGGTACCGTTACCTTTCTTCCAATAGCCAAAGCGATCTATCGCCGGCACCTAGAGGAGATCAAACCGTGAGCTAGAAGTGGAAAGACATTCAAAGAAAACGGACCCCGGAAGAGCAAGCGGAAAGCGATGCTTGGGTCGCCGCCGAGATTGCGAAGCTGCCCGGAAAGGAAATCCGGCGAGCGCAGGAGATGACCCGAGAGCGCCTCGCGGAGGTTTTGGAACTGGACCGGGAAGCGGTCGCCCGTATAGAGCGCTGGGCCGACATCTACCTCGGCACCTTGCGCAGCCATATCGAGGCGCAGGGCGGCACGCTGGAGCTGTCGGCGCGGTTCGCGGGCGAGGCGCTGCTGCTCCAAAAATTCAGCGACACCCTGCTCATCGGCCCCGAGAAGGCGCAAGCCGAGCCGGAAGCGCAACCGGACGCTTCGGCCGCCTAGGCAGGGCAGGCCATGGTAGGCCTGCCCTGTTCGGGTCTACCT
>CAXTUV010000381.1:2520-3625 GCA_964247445.1 uncultured Acidobacteriaceae bacterium
GATTGAAGATGCCCGGCAGGTTGAGCACGCCCCAGCCGGTTACGAAGTCGTAACCCGGCGTGACGGCCAGGGACGAGTCCGTGCCGAAGGAAAGGTCAAAGGTCGACCCGGCGGTGGAAGTGTAAAGCGCGCTGAGGAAGCCATTGCCGGACTGGGGTTGGATTAAATCCGCCGCGGTAAATGTGGTCAGGGCTCTGGTGGTGTTGTTGCGGATCCGCCCGGTCACGTCGTTGGCGGCGGCGGTCCCGGCATTGATGGGGAGCACATCCGTGACAATGGACGGATTGGTGCCGTATTCGCTGATCAGCGGCGCGGCCTGGCCCAGATCGGCACCGACCCGCTGCTGCAACAGCGCCCACTCTCCAGAAAACACAGGCGAAGCTACCGACGTTCCCCCGATCACCTCATACGACGGCTGCCCATCCACCGTGAGAATGATTTCCACCCCGGTGAAGGGGTCGGCAAGTTGAGCCACATCCGGCACCAAGCGTCCCGTGCCGGTCAGTGCGCCTTGGAACGCGGGCTTGGCGAAGTACTGACTCGTGCCGCCGCCGGCACCGAAAATAAAGCCGCGGACCTGCGGCGGATTGTCCGCCCCGCCCGCGAGCGAGTTGACGCGGGTAACGTTGTTGCCCCAGCCGGTTTGGATCACTCTGGTGCCCGCAGGATTGAAGGCCGCGCTCACGCCGCCGACAGCGGTCACGTAGGGCGAATCGGCGGGCGAGCTGACATCGGTTTGGCCGTTCTCCTCGGCGGCGTAGTCGCCCGAGTCGCCGCTCGAAAAGTTCAGGTCGACGCCCGTGAACGCGCCTAATTCAGCGATTTCGTCAAACGCCGTTACCCCTTGCGGGTCCGACTCCAATTCGGGGCTGCCGTAGGAGTTCGAGATGATATCGGCCACCTGGTTTTCAATGATGTACAGCAAGGCATTTTCCAGGTCGGTGTCGAGCAGGCTGGGCGCGAGCACAAGCGCGATGTTCGCTTCCGGCGCGATCGCGTGCGACCATTCCACATCCAGCGTCGTTTCACCCACCGCGTCGGCGTTGGCCACGGTCACCGGTGCGGGCGTCAGCACCTGCAATTTTGGGTCGGGCAGGCCGTAGAT
>CAXTUV010000382.1:0-3624 GCA_964247445.1 uncultured Acidobacteriaceae bacterium
CGTGTACACAGCCGACCTGACAGAGCCGCAAATCCTGGAGTTCCTGCTGCTCAACAAAGATTTTCCGCACGCGGTGCGCTACTCGGTCGACCGCTTGCGCGAAGCCCTGCTCGCGCTGGAGCAGGAGTCGGGCAGGCTGGCACCGCAGGAGCTGGTGCGGGTCGCCGGGCGGCTCCAAGCCGCGCTGCGGTTCGTGGAGACGGCGGATGTGCTGTAGCGAGGCGGCGGCTACTTCCTCAGCATGTTGCTGAGCGAGTTCAGCCGGGTGCACACGCTCTTGTACCGGGATTACATCCACTACTCAGTCCAAACCGCGCTTGCGATGTAGAGTGGTGCCGTACACTGACCCCGAGGCTCGTTATGGAACTCTTGATGCCCGCCCCTTCTGCGCTCGCACCGCGAAGCCTGCGATTCCACCCGCCCTTGAACGATGATGAGCTGCTGCGCTTTTGCGAACGGAACGAGTTCTTCCGGATAGAGCGCACGCGCGAGGGGGTCATTGAGATTATGTCGCCGGTCGTCTCGGGAGGCGGAAAGGGAAACGCCAACGTTTCCGGTCAGCTTTTCAAGTGGTGGGAGGAACATCAGCGCGGAGAAATCTTCGATTCGAGCACCGGATTCACTCTCCCGGACGGGTCCATGTTAAGCCCGGACGCCTCTTATATGACGGCTGAACGATACGCTGGGGTTCCTGAGCCAGAATGGGAGCGTTTTGCGCATGTCTGCCCAAACTTCGTGGTTGAGATCATGTCGAAAACCGACAGGCTCCCACGATCCAAGCGCAAGATGGTGCGGTGGATGGAGAATGGCGTGCAGCTGGGATGGCTGCTGCAGCCGAGCAAGCGGCGTGTACTCGTCTACCGGAGCGCTTCAGTTGAGCCGACGGAGATATCCGGCGAGTTTATTGATGGTACGGGTCCGGTCGAGGGTTTTCATCTGAACTTGCGAGAGGTCTGGAAGCGCTATCGTGTGCGTTCTTCCTCCAGCCGATGAAGTTCTACTCAGTCCGCCACCTCACCAAATTCGTCTACTCCAAGCCGGTCAGCGAGTCCGTGATGGAAACGCGCATGCACCCGCGGTCGGACTCGAACCAGCGCTGCTTGTCCTTCCAGCTTTCCGTTTCGCCGCGCTGCCGGGTGTTTTCCTACCGCGACCACCTGGGCAACAACGTCCAGCACTTCAACATCCCCGGCGAGCATGCGCAACTGGTCATCGTGGCCGAGTCGCTCATCGAGCAGCAAACGCTCGCGCCCATTCCGGATTCGCTCGCGCCCTCAGCCTGGGCGGAGCTCGACGCGCTGGTCGCCGAGGGCGACTACTGGGAAATGCTGCTGCCGAGCGAGTTCGCCGCGAACACCCCGGTTTTGGAAGGGCTTGCGCGTGAGCTCAATGTCCGGCGGCGCGACGACCCCCTCCTGCTGGTCCGCGAGCTTAACGCGAGGCTCTACGAGTACTTCCGCTACGTCCCGCGCTCCACCCGGGTTGACTCGCCCATCAATGAGGCGATTGAATCGCGCGAAGGCGTCTGCCAGGACTTCGCGCACACCATGATCGCGCTCATCCGCACCCTGCGCATCCCCTGCCGCTATGTGTCGGGCTACCTGTACCAGCGCCCGGCGGACGTAACCAGCGGCCATGACCACTCGCTGCCTGACGCGACGCACGCTTGGGTGGAGGCGTTTCTACCGCACCTGGGCTGGGTCGGCTTCGACCCGACCAACAACGCCCTGGCGCACGACCGGCACATCCGCACCGCGCTTGGCCGCGACTACGCCGACGTGCCGCCGACCCACGGGCTGTACCGCGGCCGGACCGAAACCGAACTGTATGTCGCGGTCAAGGTGGACGCCTTCGACGAGCCGCCCGCGCTCGACCGCGAGCTGCCCATCCCGGAAGACTGGTCGGTGATGGTGGAGCGCGCCCAAGCTCCCACCCCGCCGGCCTCGCCGCTGCTGGAGATTCAGCAGAAGCAGCAGCAGCAGTAAGCGTCCGTCGATGAAGCATGAAACCACACTTGTGATCATCTGCGGCCTCCCGGGTTCCGGCAAAACCACTCTCGCCCGGCAGCTCGAAGCAGCCTTGCCCGCGTTCCGCATGTCCGCCGATGATTGGATGGATGCACTCTCGATTAATCTGCATGAGGAAAAGCAGCGGGACAAGATAGAAGCGCTCCAATGGCAGCTTGCAAAGCGGCTGCTTACTCTTGGACAAAGCGTCATCGTGGAATGGGGTGCGTGGGGTAAGTGGGAACGGGATAAGCTGCGCACCGAAGCTCGTTCGCTGGGAGCTCGCGTTGAGCTTCACTGTCTGACTGCTCCCTTAGAGGAGTTGTTTGCAAGAATTCAAAAACGCAACATGGAAGACCCTCCGATTCAGTGGGAAGCAGTACTGAATTGGAGCAGAATCTTTGAACCTCCAAGTGCTGAGGAGATGGCCTTATTTGATCTTCCAACCCGGAGCAGCTCACCTCGTGTGAATGGCGATCATGATGCTGATGTATTTGAAATCAGAGCTTACGTTCCCGACGACCTAGAAGCTATCCAGAACATACGGCAGCAAGCCTTCAAGCCGATCTTTCAATCTTTTCGCAACATGCTTGGAGAAAGCATCTTTGATATGCAATACCCCAACGAGGATGAGAGGCAAGCTGACGAATTACGTTCAATTTGTGAGAACCAACTTAGGAAAGAAGTTTACCTCCTCCTGCATGCAGGACGCATTATCGGCTTCGTTAGCATTTCCGTTGAGGAAAATCCAACCAGAGGTCAAATCGGGCTGAACGCAATCGACCCTGCATTTCAGGGGCGCGGCGGAGGCAAGAAGATGTATGCGTTTGCGGTGGAACGGCTGAGGAAGAGAGGTGTGGTGCTTGCTGGAGTCGGTACGGGACTTGACGCTGCGCATGAGCCGGCGAGAAAAGCATATGAGCAAGCGGGCTTTCTTGTAGGCATACCCTATATAGCGTTGTTTCAACTTTTGTAAGTAGCTCCATTATTGTCATCCTAAACAGCAAAGAGATAAAGGATCTACTCCCCTTCATCCTCCATTCCTCCACCCTTTACCCTAGCTCCATGCCCTTCGCCGCCTTTCTCGGCAATGCAAGCCCCGTCCGCCTCCTTCAAGAGTCGCTCGCCGCCGGGCGTCTCCCCCACGCCATTCTCCTTTCCGGCCCGCGCGGCGTCGGCAAGTACACCCTCGCACTCATGCTGGCGCAGGCGGCCAACTGCCTCGCGCCGCCGCCGGGCGCGCTGCCCGACTTCTGCGGCGTGTGCGCGAACTGCCGACGCATCGCGGCTTCCGCGCCCTTGAAAGCCCGGGTCGAGGAAGCGGTAGCCGCCCGCGAAGAGCTGCGCGAGGCCGACAAGAAGGACACGCGCGTGCTCGTCCGCACGCACCCCGACGTGTTGGTTATCCCGCCCGATCCGCCGCAGCTGCTCATCAAGCTGGGTCAGGTGCGCACGGTGATCCGCGAGGTGTACCGCGTTCCGGCGGAGGGCCGTCGGGCGTTTTTCATCTTTTCAAGCTCCTCGTTTATGAAGGAGGCCGCGAATTCGCTGCTTAAGGTGCTGGAAGAGCCGCCCCCGCACGCCACCCTGATGATCCTGTCCGCCAACCCCGGCGAGC
>CAXTUV010000383.1:0-3622 GCA_964247445.1 uncultured Acidobacteriaceae bacterium
CACCTGGCATGGAAGAGATGCCGTGAAGGCGGCGCTCGGCGCAAGCGCTGTTTCATGCCAATACAGTTACGGCTGCAGCAGAGCCTGCGCGCGCGTCCGAGTGTGGTTCAAGACGTCCGCGTCATTCACGATGGCTTGAGGCACGGGGGCGATATTGACGAGCGCAAGTGCCCGCCCACTCATCTTCTCATCGAGCAGGACATCGATTTCCTGGTTGAGGCCAAGCTTGTCGTGCTCAAGCAAGACCTGGAGCTTGCGGCCTTCCTCCAGCGTGTTCGCGACCGCGATGAGGTCGTCCGCGGCCTGCGATATTTTCCCGTCCTTGGCGTAGTTGAAGGAGCAGGAGCCTGTTCCGTCCGGCCCGCTATAGGCCAAGGTTTTCGTTCCTGTGAAAGCCAAGCGGCCGTGCTTGTTTTCGCACTCTTCCCCGAACAGCTTGTGTTTGCGCGCCAGGGCGAACAGAGCGGTTTTTTGCGGGTCGGGTAGAGCGAAGTCACGGTTCTGCGGCTCAGGCTGCAACGCGCCCTGCACAGCCGCCGCGCCCGGGGTGGATAGGAAGCGCGCCGGGCCTTGCTCAGGGATCGTCATGACATAGTGCGCCGGCTGAAGCTGCGGGTTGTCGAAAGTGAAGGTGATGGTTTGCCCGAATGCGGCCGCGGGCAGGGTCAGCAGGAACGCGCACAGAATTTTCATCGCGCCCCCGCGGTTTGCAGCGCCTCGGTTTGGGCGTGGTGGATATGGCAGATGGCGATGGCAAGCGCATCGGCCGCGTCGGCGGGCTCGGGAGCATGCTCAAGCTCCAACAGGCGCGCAACCATGTATTGCACCTGCTCCTTTTTCGCCAAGCCGTAACCCACAACGGTGCTTTTGATGGTCAGCGGCGCATACTCATGGACCGGCAATCCCCGTCCCGCGGCGGCCAAGAGCGCTACGCCGCGCACGTGGCCCAGTTTGAGCGCCGACTGCGCGTTTACAGAGTGGAAGACGCCCTCAATCGCGATCGCGTCGGGTACATGCGCGCCGATCAGCGCGTCCAGCTCCCGGTGCACGGTCTGCAAGCGTTCAGAAAGCGATGCCTTCTTTGACAACCGAATGGCTCCGGCGCACACCGGGCGAAGACGCCGCGCACGCGCGGTCTCCTCGCTTGCGACCACCCCGTATCCTGTCCACTCCGTCCCGCAGTCGATTCCGAACACGCGCATGTGGCTTTGACTATAACCGGTTACCGCGAAATCCCTTCCATCGGTGAGGAGGCAGTGGCGTACAGCTTGCGCGGCATGCGTCCGGCGAGAAATGCCTGTCGGCCGGCAAGCACGGCGTGGGCCATGGCTTCGGCCATCAGCACCGGCTCGCGCGCCGCGGCAATGGGCGAGTTGAGCAGAACCGCGTCCGCGCCCAGCTCCATGGCGAGCGCCGCGTCGGAGGCCGTGCCGAGGCCCGCATCGATAATCAGCGGGACTTCATGGATCAGCTCGCGCAGCATGAGGAAGTTGGCGCGGTTGGAGATGCCGAGGCCGGAGCCGATGGGCGCGGCGAGGGGCATAACCGCCGCCGCGCCCGCATCAATCAGCCGCTTGGCAAACACAATGTCGTCGGTGGTGTAGGGCAGGACCGTGAAGCCTTCCTTGACCAGGACCCGCGTGGCTTCCAGCGTCGCCTGCACATCCGGGTAGAGCGTTGCCTGGTCGCCGATGACCTCAATCTTGACCCAATCCGACAACCCTACCTCGCGCCCCAAACGTGCCGCGCGAATGGCCTCGTCCGCCGTGTAGCAGCCTGCGGTATTGGGCAGCAAAAAGTAGCGTTGGGGGTCGATGAAGTCAAGCAGCGATTCGCGCGAGCGGTCCAGGTTGACCCGCCGCACCGCGACCGTGACTATTTCAGCCCCGGAGGCTTCGATGGCGGCCTGGGTTTCCGCGCCGTCCCGGTACTTGCCCGTGCCTACGATAAGCCGGGACTGAAATGCCTTGCCTGCGATCACGAGCGGTTCCATGCACCCATTCTAAAACCCCGCAAAAAGCACAAGGCCCGCTGTTTAGGCGGGCCTTGATGCCGGTGCACTGTTGAGATTGACCTGAGGCATCCTAATCGAACCAGACGCGTACCGCAGACCCAATGCTGCGAATCGCGCGTCCTTAAGATGGGCCTCGGCGTGGAAGAAACGATTACCGCCAGGTCTAAAGCTCGAAAGGAGCCTTAAGCCTCAGTCACCTCACGTGTTGCGATGGAACATAAACTACAGTCGGAACTTGTCATGAATAGGATCGCCCTCCTTTCTTGTGTAATCAGAGAATAGCGCCGGGCGTTTTCCGGGTCAAGGCGGGTATGTTCGCGCCATTGAAAGAGGAATCCACCCCGTTACGCTTACCAGGCATGCACCCATCCGTCGCGTTGTCGGAGCCGCACGGGAACACCGAACAGTGATCCGAGCCGAGCCTCGGTCAGCACTTCCTCCTTTGGCCCGTCCGCCGTAATTCGGCCACCCTGCATCAAGACCACGCGGCCGGTCTCCGGCAGAATGTCGGGGAGGGGGTGCGTGACCAGGATGATCCCGGTGCCCGCGCGCGCCACCGCTTGCAGGGCCTGCCGCAGCCTCCGCGGCTTGTGCGCGAGCGCCCGCGCGATCATCACCCGCTTTTGTTCCCCGGCCGACATCACCCCCACGCGCTTTTCCGCCAAGTGCTCCGCGCTGAGCAGCGCGAGCGCTCCCTCGGCCGCCCGCTCCATCGCAAGTGTCACCCTGTGCTGCGGCCAGAGGGCGGAGGCCCCGAAAAAACCGGCCAGCACTGCTTCCCTGCCCGTGGACCCGGCGGTACGCTCGCCCGGCAGGCCCGCGGCCACCACGCCGAACTGCGTCCGCAGTTCGGCCAAGTCCCACCGCTCGCGGCCCAGCACGAGGCAGCGTTCCGGGAGCGCAACCGGGTATAGTTCGCGCGTGAGCAGGGCGATCAGTGTGGACTTGCCGCAGCCGTTCGGACCCAGGATGGCCAGGTGCTCGCCCTTGTCTATCTCTAGGCTCTCGATCGCAAGCACCACGGACCCGCCGCGCGCGACCCGCACCCCGCGCATTGATACAAAGCTGCCTTGCTTATTCATTTCAGTACAGTAGAACCCGATGGACGAACCTTCGATTTCCTCCCAAGCCGTCCCGCGCGGCTTTCGCTTCGCTGCGGTGCGAGCCGGCATCAAGCCGAGCGGCCGGCCCGACTACGCCTGCGCCGTCGCCGACACAAGCGCGCAGGCGGCGGCCATGTTCACCACGAACCGTGTGGCCGCCGCCCCGGTTCTGCTCGGGCGCGAGCATCTCGCGGCAACGGGCGGGCGGGCGCGCGCGGTTGTGGTCAACAGCGGCAATGCGAACTGCGCGACCGGGCCCGAAGGGCTCCAGGCTGCGCGGGCGACATGCGCGCGGGCCGCGGACATCCTAGGCTGCGCACCCGAGGAGGTCCTCACTTCCTCAACCGGCATCATCGGCGTTCCCCTGCCGGTTGAGAAGCTGCTCCTCGCGCTGCCGTCAGCGCTTGCGGAAGCGACGCCGGAAGGCTTTGCCGCGTTCGCGCAGGCGATCCTGACCACGGACACGCGCGCGAAGGTCGCTTTCCGCACAGTTGAAGGTGTTCAC
>CAXTUV010000384.1:0-3611 GCA_964247445.1 uncultured Acidobacteriaceae bacterium
CTGCACCTCCTCTTGGGCGAGGCGGCGCAGCCCAACCGGCAAGCCGCGGCTTAGCCCTGCTTTGCCGAACTTTTGCTGCGGGAAGCAGTCTTCGCAGTCGATTTTTTCGCCGCTGCTTTTTTGGCTGCTGTCTTCGCAGGTGATTTCTTCGCTGAACTCTTCTTCGCCGGCGCTTTCTTGGCGGAGGCTTTCGTTCCGGCGCTTTTCCCGGGTGCCTTTTTCGCGGCAGCCTTCTTCCCCGCGCTCTTCTTGGCCGGTGCCTTGCGCGCTTCGGCCCCGGCTTCCTTGGCGGCCTCGGTGTTCGGCACAAACTGCTTGCCCTTCCGCGAGCCTTCCTGCTTCTTCTTGTTAGTCTTTGCCTTCTCCTCCGGGCTCAGTTTGTTCCAGGCCTCATCGGGTAGGTAGCGCGTGGTGCCGCCTTCGCGCTCGGCTTTCGCGCCATCGGAGGTGTGCCAGTCTTCCTTGCCCCATTTGCTAAGGCTCTCGGCACCCTGGTCCTTGTCACCCTTGAAGCCGCCGCCGGCATGTTCGTACTCGGTGGCGACCAGCTGCGCCTTGCGCGCGCTCCACTCGCCGGGCTTGCCGCCCTTGTCGCCCTCAACCACCTCTTCCCTGATCTTGTCGCGCAGTTCGGGTTTTGTGTACTTCTTCGGGTCGGACGGTTTCATCGGGCAGCTCCTCCTCGCGACATACGATGCCTAGAATAAGAAGCGTGGGCACCCATACCCGACGTTCCGTTTGCTCGCTCGACTGCCCGGATTCTTGCGGCGTCGTGGTCACAGTCGATGAGCTGACAGGCCGCGCGATAAAGCTCGCCGGCGACCCCGAGCACCCGGTCACGCGGGGGTTTCTGTGCGCCAAGGTCGCCAAGTATCTCGACCGGGTGTATGCGCCCGACCGCGTGCTTTACCCCCTGCGCCGCCGGCCGGGCTTCCCGAAAGGGCCCGGGCCGGAAACCGACGCATTTGAGCGCATCTCGTGGGACCAGGCGCTCGACGAGATCGCGGCGCGCCTGAAGCTCACTGCGGAACAGCACGGAGCGGAGGCGATCCTGCCCTACTCCTACGCCGGTACGACCGGCGCGCTCGGCTACGGTTCCATGGACCGCCGGTTCTTCCACCGGCTCGGCGCGTCGCGGCTCGATCGCACCATCTGCGCAACAGCCGGTGGCGAGGCGTGGCTTTCGGTCTACGGCACCAAGCTCGGGCTCGACACCGAGCAGTTCCACCGCGCGCGGCTCATTCTGGCTTGGGGCGCGAATATTCACGCGAACAATATTCACCTGTGGCCGCAGGTGGAGCAGGCGCGGCGGAACGGGGCGAAGCTGGTCGTTATCGACCCCTACCAGACCCGCACCGCGCGCTTGGCGGACTGCCATCTCGCGCCGCATCCGGGGACGGACACGGCGCTCGCGTTGGGGCTGATGCACGTGATCCTGCGCGACGGGTTGGAAGACCGCGCGTGGGTGGACGAGCACACCCATGGGCTGCCCGCGCTGCGCGAGCATGTGCGCGCGTACACGCCTTCGCAGGTAGCCGCTTGGACCGGAATCGAGGCCGGGCAGATTGAATCCCTAGCCCGCGAGTACGCGACCACCGCGCCGACGGCCATCCGCCTGAACTACGGCGTGCAGCGCACGGACGGCGGCGGCGCGGCGGTTCGGGCCATTGTAACGCTGCCCGCGCTCACCGGTGCTTGGGCGCGCGGGGGCGGCGCGCAGCTTTCCACTTCGGGCGCGTTCGGGTTCGACAAAGCGGCGCTGGAGCGGCCCGACCTCCAGCCCAACCTACAGTGCGGCCCGACGCGCCTGGTCAATATGACCCTGCTCGGCGAGGCCTTACGTGACAACTCTGTGCACACGCTGTTTGTCTATAACTCGAACCCCGCCGCCATCGCGCCCGACCAAGGCCGTGTGCTTACGGGGCTTACCCGACCCGACCTGTTCACGGTCGTCCATGAGCAGGCATTCACCGACACGTGCGACTACGCCGACTATGTGCTGCCCGCGACGACTTTCCTCGAAGTCACTGACCTCCAAGCTGCCTACGGGCACTACCATGTGCAGCTTTCCGAGCAGGCGATTGCGCCCGTGGGCGAGGCCCGTTCGAATGTGGACCTGTTCAGCGCGCTTGCCCGGCGCATGGGGTTTGCGGATGCTTGCTTCGACGACGATCCGGAAACGCTGATCGCCCAAGCTTTGCGTGAGGACGGCGAGCAGCCCGCGTATCTCAAGGGCATCACCCGCGCGAGCCTGCGGGCAAACAGCGGGTCGGAGCGTTTGCGCTTGCCCGCGGAGCACCCGTTCGCGCGGGGGCCGTTCGCGACCCCTTCAGGAAAGGTCGAGTTCTCCTCCGAAACCCTAAAAGCACAAGGCCTCGACGCAATGCCGACCTTTCAGCCCCCGCTGGAGTCGCGCGCCCACGCGGCCCCGGGCCAGCTTGAGTTCCTGCCCCGTAAGGGCGGCCACTGGATGAACTCAACCTTCGCGAACCACCCCGGGCACCGCGCCTTGGAAGGCCCGCTCGCGGACGCGCTGGAACTGCACCCGGAGGATGCCCGCGCGCGCGGCATCGCCGACGGCGACCCGGTCACGGTCCGCAATGAGCGCGGGTTAATCCGGTTGCGGGCGTGCGTCAGTGAACGGGTACGCCCCGGCGTGACCGCAGCCGCGCTCGGCTGGAACAAGCTCGGCGACGGGGGTGTCAATAGGCTGACCGGGCAGCGGTTGACCGACCTGGGCGGCGGTCCCACCTTTTACGCCACGCTTGTCTACGTTGAGAAGGCAGGGCAACCTTTCACCAAACCTGGTTTGACGCCCCGTGAAGCCCACCCATAGAATTAAGTAAGTATCGGGCCTATCCGGCCCCGAGGCGCGCCGCCCGCCTCCTCGCAGCGTAGGAAAAAGACTGCCAGGGCCGCCCCACACAGATTCCGAAGGAGCTCCACCCTCACCATGAAGCGTTCGCTTTCCCTCGCAACCCTGCTCGCCGCCGCCACGCCTTTCGCCCTGGCGCAAACCGCCGCGACCGCACCGTCGTCTCCTGCCTCCACCGCCGGCTCGACGCCTGTGACCGCTCCGGCTACGGCTGCGCCCGCCGGTCCCACCAAGGTCGCGATCATCCTTTTCCAGCAAGCCGTGGCGCAGACGAACGAAGGCAAGCGCGACTTGGAGGAAGTCGAGAAGAAGTACCAGCCGAAGCAGACTCAGCTCAAGCAGCAGAGCGATGAAATTGACACGCTCAAAAAGCAGTTACAGACCCAAAGCGCGACCTTGACCGACACCGAGCGCGCGCAAAAGCTCAAGAGCATCGACGACAAGGAAAAGTCGCTCCAGCGCTCTGGTGAAGACGCGCAAAATGACTTTCAGCAGGAGATCCAGCAAACCTACGCGCAGGTGGCGCAGAAGGTCTTCGGCACGGTGCAGAGCTATGCGCAGCAGAACGGCTACACACTGGTGCTGGACGCCTCGCAGCAGCAGAGTCCGATCCTGTACGCGACGCAGGGCAACGACATCACGGAAGCCGTGATCGCGGCCTATAACACGAAGTCCGGCATCGCCGCGCCGCCGCCGTCCGCGCCATCGAGAACGGGGAAACGCGCTACACGGACGT
>CAXTUV010000385.1:0-3602 GCA_964247445.1 uncultured Acidobacteriaceae bacterium
CCGCGGTAAACTCCCAAGCCGCGCCCCGGAACAGCCCGGCCTCAGCCGGCGCGGGTCCGCTGTGTTCCTTGCCGGCCATGGGATGCCCCGGCAGCCACCCAGGCTGGCCCTCACCGTTATACAGTCGGCCGACGCGCTCATGGAGGAAGCCTTTCACGCTGCCGACGTCCGTGACCAATTGTGCGGGCGACAGCACGGGCGCAAGCTGCTCCAGCCATTCAGCAATGGCAAGCACGGGCCCGGCGAGCACGACCACATCGGCGGCCAGCGCGCACACAAACGGATCGTCGTTGGCTTCCGGCGAAAGCGCCGGGTCGACCGCCCCGAGCGCGCGCGCTTCAGCCAGCACGGCCGTATCCGGATCCCAGCCGAGAATCGCCTCCTTGTAGCCCGCTTCCCGCAGCGCGAGTCCAATGGACGCGCCGATCAACCCCGTACCGAAAATCGCGATGCGGCGAATATTCGTTCCCAGCACATCGAGGACGCGCTTGCTGCGTTCTGGGTTCACACAGTCTCTCCCACGGCTCTGGATGCCGCCCAGCGGCATGTCGATGTCGAGCCGCTGTTCTCTATCTGAAAGCCTTAGACCCGGCCGCGAGCAGATGGGTTCGCATGAGGTGCATTCTTTTCATTACCGAAGTACCGGATTTCTCGCGGAGGCTGGGCATCCGGTCTACGCGAGCGACCTACCCAATGCGGGTGCAATGGCCCGCAGCTCAGCCATCAACGTCGCGAACTGGTCAGGGTACAACGTTTGCGCGCCGTCGGAAATAGCGCGCTCCGGATTGGGATGCACCTCGATCAGCAGCCCGTCCGCCCCGGCGGCGACTGCGGCGCGGGCCAGCGCGGGCACCAAATCGCGGCGGCCGCAGCCGTGCGAGGGGTCGCCGAGAATCGGGAGATGCGACAGCTTTTTCACCACCGGGATCGCGGAAACGTCCATTGTGTTTCGCGTGTAGGTTTCAAATGTCTTGATGCCCCGCTCGCACAGCATCACGTCGCGGTTGCCCCCGGCCAGGATGTATTCGCTTGAAAGCAGCAATTCTTCGACCGTCGCCGCGGGCCCGCGCTTAAGCAACACCGGCTTGCGGACGGCCCCGAGCTCGCGCAGCAGGTTGAAGTTCTGCATGTTGCGCGCGCCCACCTGGAAGCAGTCGATCCACGGCAGCATTGGTTCGATTTGGGCGATCTCCATCACTTCCGTGATGACCAGCAGCCCGTGCGCGTCGGCGGCTTCGCGCAGCAGCTTCAGCCCTTCGATGCCTAGCCCCTGAAAAGAATAAGGAGATGAGCGGGGCTTATATGCCCCGCCCCGCAAAAACTGTGCGCCCGCCGCCTTCACCGCTTGCGCGGAGGCATGAACCTGCTCGCGCGACTCAACCGCGCACGGCCCGGCCATGATGACGACCTCCGTACCGCCGATCGTAATCCCGTTCGGAAACCGGATTCGCGTGCCCTCGGGCGCGAAATTACGCCCGGCGAGCTTGTACGGAGACGAGATGCGGTATGCGTCCGAAACCCCCGGCAGCACCTGATATTCCGCGACATCAAAAGCGTCGGGCCGGCCCACCCCGGCCAAAATTGTTTGCGTTTGGCCCGTGGTGCGGTGCACCTTGAAGCCATCCTCCACAAGCCGCTCGACAATGTGCTCGATCTGGGCGGCTGAGGCACCTTCCTGCATGGCGACGATCATTGGGGGTCCTTTCCAGGCTGGCGGCCTTGCGGGTCTTTCGCGAGTTCACTTGCCAGCTCATCGGCCTGGAGCGCCCGCATGACGTCGATCAGCCGCTCATAGATGTGGGTGAGCTCAATGTCGGGCAGAGGCCCCCGGTTGGCGGCGCGTACGTTCGCGAAGATCACGGCCTCGCGGTTCGGTTCGTAGACCGGCAGGGTGGAGGCTTTCTTGAGCCGTCCAATCGCTTGCGCGGCTCGGGCGCGTTCGGAGATCAGCTCGACGATTTGCCGGTCGAGCTCATCGATGCGGCATCGCCATGCGGCTATGTCCATGTGTTTGCTCCTGCGCAAGTGCGGCTTGGGGTTTGCTGGATCAAAGTCTCGCCATGGGCGCGCGCGGCGCGTTCGCTCGATGCCGCATAGGCAGGTCGGCTTAGGGCAGGGCCGGCGCGGGGCGCAAGCCCCCGATAAATCGCGCAACCGCCTGCGGCGCGATCTCGCGCGAGGAGCTCTCGATAATCGAGACTAGGGCCGAGCCGATCACGGCTGCATCCGCGTATCGGGAAACCTGCTCGACATGCTCGGGCCGCGAGATGCCGAAACCAACCGCGATCGGCAGGCCGGTATAGCGGCGCAGCCGGCTCACAAGCCCGGCTGCATCGGCACTGACCGCATTTTGCGCTCCCGTGGTCCCTAGCCGCGAGATGGCATAAATGAACCCGCGCGAGTTTTCAGCAATCCGTTGGAGGCGCGCGTCAGGGCTCGTGGGGGCTGCCAGAAAGATAGGCGCGAGGCCGTACTCGGCGGTGTATCGCAGGTACTCCGCCGCTTCCTCGACGATCATGTCCGTAAGAAGGATTCCGTCAATCCCTGCACTCGCAGCATCGGCGCACAAACGCTCCATCCCGTAGCGGACGATCGGGTTCAGGTAGGAAAACAGGACAAGGCCGGCTTCGGGGCGCTCGCGGCGGAGCTCCTCGGCGAGCACAAGCACCTGCGCCAAAGTCGTGCCGCGGGCCAGCGCGCGCTCACTGGCCCGCTGGATCACAGGCCCGTCGGCAAGCGGGTCGGAGAATGGAACCCCCAGCTCAATCACATCGGCTCCGGCATCGATCGCGGCCAGGCAAATCGCGCGCGTGGTCGCGAGGTCCGGGTCGCCCGCGGTTAGATAGGCAACGATGCCGGGCTTGTTTGAGAAGATCCTAGTCGCCGCGGCCCGACAGGTTTACCAGCAGGATTTCGCGGGGGCTCATGCCGGAAGCCATGCGCATGGCTTCTGAAAGCGCATGCGCGCTTTCAAGCGCCGGAATGATGCCCTCCGTGCGCGAAAGGGCCACTGTGGCTTTAAGAGCATCAGCGTCCGTGCAGCTGGTGTACTCGGCGCGCCCAGCATCGTGCAAGGCGGCGTGCTCGGGGCCGATGGAAGGGTAGTCAAGGCCTGCGGAAACCGAGTGTGTCGGCACGACTTGCCCGGCCTCATCCTGCAACACATACGAGTACGTGCCTTGCAAGACTCCCGGCACCCCCCCGCCGCTCGTGTTGAAGCGGGCCGCGTGCTCGCCCAATCCGGGTCCGCGCCCGCCTGCCTCGACGCCAATCAACCGGACATTCTCGTCCGGCAGGAACTCGTAAAAAGCCCCGATCGCGTTCGAGCCGCCGCCCACGCAGGCGACCACCGCCGACGGCAGGCGACCTTCCACCTCCAGCATCTGCGCGCGCGCTTCCCGGCTGATAACACGGTGAAAATCGCGCACCATGGTCGGGTAGGGGTGCGCGCCGAGCACGCTTCCTAAAAGGTAGTGCGTCGTGCGGACATTGGTGACCCAATCGCGCATCGCCTCGTTGATCGCGTCTTTCAGCGTGCGCTGGCCGGAAGCGACGCCCCGCACCTCCGCGCCGAGCAGGCGCATGCGGTATACGTTCAATTC
>CAXTUV010000386.1:0-3602 GCA_964247445.1 uncultured Acidobacteriaceae bacterium
GCCATGGGTGATGGGAAAGAGTATTTGTTCAAGTGAACCGTTGATGCCTCGCGCGCCATAATCCTGCAGCGGTCCGCCAACGGATGTGCAAAGCAGAGCACGCTTCCCTGCGAGTCCTCCTTCTCCGTAGCGATACTGGTTTCCAGCACCCTTGTATCCATACGCCAGGCCGAAAGCAAAGACGCGGTCCACCCAGCCCTTCAGAATGGCAGGAAAGCTGAACCACCAGAGCGGGAAAACGAAGATGACCGCGTCGGCGGCGACCAGCTTCGCCTGCTCTTCCGCTACATCGGCGGTTTGCGTCGCATCCGCGAAAGCCGCTCCCGATTCTTCGATGAAGGAAAGCCGGTCAGTACGCTTCCTGCTGGGAAAGTCGTCGCCGTCGAACACGGCCTTCCAGCCCATACCGTAGAGATCGCTCTCCAGAACCCGGTGCCCTTCGGCAGTCAGGGCGGCTTTGGCTTCATCGGCAAGGGTTCGTGTCAGGGAGGTGGGCTCAGGGCGCGCGTATACGAGAAGAACGGTCTTTGGCATCGAGTGTGGGTCCTTCGTCAAAGCAGATGGTGCTCACCCTTGCTAAGTTTCACGATTGTTTATACTTACAAAAAGGTAAGTAAGGAGTGAAGCATGAGCCAGCGGTGCTTCCGGAACTACGAACTCCAAACAGGCTGTGGCGTGGAAGCATGCCTGGAAGTGATTGGCGGCAAGTGGAAGGGACTCATCCTCCACCACCTCATCCAGCATGGAACGCTCCGCTTCAGCCAGATGCAGAAGCTCAAGCCGGAGCTGAGTGCCCGCATCCTTACTGCGCAATTGCGCGAGCTTGAGGCAGATGGTGTGATTGTTCGGAAGGTCTACCCTGTCGTGCCGCCCAAAGTGGAGTACACACTTTCCAGCGAAGGTCAGTCGTTACGGGACCTGATTCAGGCCATGCAGGCGTGGGGCGATGGCTTTTTGGTGCGCAGCAAAGAAAAGTCAGCGGTTCAAAACCAAAACCAAAGCCATGCGTGAGGTTCGCTCGGCCCGTAGAGGTCAGTCCTGTGAAACGCCGTTATGAGAAGTTGGCTCCGTTACGCTGTCCAAAACGGTCGTTTGTGATGGTCTGCCGAGCCGCTCTCTTCTGACGCATTCTCATTACTAAGCCCTCCTTGCAGTTTCTTGGGTCGATGATCAAGCGACCTTACGAGACGAGCCCCCTCCGCCGTCCTTGAAGACTTGTTCAGCGGTGTGCTTTCGATTGCTCTCCCGAGCCGCCGTCTGTAGGGGGCTGTTCGCCAGCAGGAACAGGTCGTTCGTCAGAACAAGATCGCCCTTTTGCTCTCCAAACTTGACGATCAGACAAGTCACTGCGAGGGCTTGCCTGATGAAAACGAATAAGTTGGTCTGCATCTGTGCTTTTCTTCTTGCAACACTACCCAGCCGCGGGCAAGACGCGGATCGAACCGATCTCATCGCGGGCGTCCAGCTTCAAAACCAGGGTAGAAGCGTGAAGGCCGTGCAGGTTCTTACGGCTTTGCTGGGCGCTCACCCGTCCCTTGCCGTCGGGCAGGAGGGAATGGCCTTGAACGCGCTCGGTGCGGCTTATCAGGATTTGGGGCAGTACAAGCAGGCCCGCCGTTCTTACGACCAGGCAATTTCCGTCCTCCAAGGTCAGGCAAGCGGAAAGCGGCAGTACGCGGAGGCACTGGACAACCTCGGATCGCTTGAGCTGCTCGTGGGCAATCTCAGGGAATCCGAGAATCTGCGGAAGCGAACTTACATCCTGTATTCCGCGTTGGGAAGCCGCTCCGGGCTTTGTCGAGCAGCGAACAACTTGGCGGTGACCGCCTTCAACGAGGGCAAGCTCCGCCAGGCGGAGGCGTACCTGGCCGAAGCTTTCCGGCAGTCTGCGGCGGCTCCGGACGTAACGGACGACGACCTTGCCTCGATGTACAACCTTCGCGGCCGGCTGTCGGAAGACCGCAAGGATTTCGCAACGGCGGTTTCCTCGCACAAGGAAGCATTGCGCCTTTGGCTCCTCGCCTACTCGCCGGATTACTACAAGGTCGCCCTCGGGTATGCTTCCCTCGGCCAAGCGGAAGCCGGAGCCGGGGATTTCGAGCGTGCCCTGATCGACTTGCGGCATGCGGTGTCTCTGGAGGAGAACAGCGGCTCCGGTCAAGCCGGCGGGCGCTACCCTTACATACTCATGGTGTACGCCCGCGTGCTGAAGCTCTCCGGCGACAGCGGGCAGGCGGCTCTGGTTGAAGCGGCAGCTCGCGCGAAGCTGGCGCAAGCCAAAGGCTTGAACGAAACGGTAAGCTCGGCGGGCTTGCGTTCACGCTGAGACTGCGGCTCAAGGCCGCTGGCTAAGCGTAATCTTAGCCGGCGAGCAATCCCAGTATGTCGCTCCGGTATTGCCGGCCTGTCGTGATGCGAAGACCGCCCTTGAGCTCCAGCTCATAAGTGCCGCTGAATAAAGGGTGAATCGAAGCGATTTTGGAGATGTTGACCGTGCGCCCGCGATGGACGCGGACAAAGCGCTTCGGATCGAGCTTTGCCGTAAGCCCGGTAAGCGTTTCCGCCATCATGTGCCGCCGCGCGCCGCAGTGCAACACCACGTAATTGTTCGCGGATTCGATCCAGTCAACCGATTCCACCGGAACTAAATCGAAGCGCTCGCCGGAGCGGACGGCGAGCCGCTCCGGCCAACGCTCTTCCCACCCCGCCATCAAAGCGTGGAGCTGCCGCGCCAAGATGCCGCCGCGCTTGGCGGCAATGTATTCGCGGGCTCGGTCGATGCTGCGGTTCAGCCGTTCTTCGTCAAAAGGCTTCAGGAGATAGTCAAGGGCGTGCACCTCGAAGGCCCCGACGGCGTACTGGTCGTAGGCGGTGATGAAGATGACGGCCGGCATGGTTTCAGGGCCGACCTCAGCCACTACATCGAAGCCGGAGCCTTCGTGCATTTGCACATCCAGCAAGAGAAGGTCGATCGGCCGCGTACGAAGCGCTGAGACAGTATCGCCGACCGACGCACTCTCGCCCAGGAGCAAAACATCTTTTCGGCCCGCAAGTGTGCGGCGGATGCCTTTGCGTATCAGCTCTTCATCATCCGCGATCTAGAGGTGCAAGGCTTCCTTGCTCATGCGGGGATGTCTGAAAGCTGCGTTGCCGGCGTCGGGGCCGCGGGTGCGGATTGAGTCACGGCGGAGGCGGCCGGCAGGGATAGCCTGACTTCGGTGCCGCCCTCCGGAAGGCTCTGGAGAAGCACGCTTTGGTTCACGCCGTAGATGCGCTTAAGTCGCTCCCGCGTGGCCGTGAGCCCCACGCCGAAGCCGGCTTCATCGCCCTTGCTCTCAACAAAGCCTGCCCCGTTATCGCGGACCGTCAAGACCAGCGCACCTGCTTCGATGATGCTGCTGATTGAGATCAAGCCGCGGCCCCGGCGCGACAGGCCATGCTTGAGGGCATTTTCTACCAGCGGCTGCAGCAGAAGGCTCGGCACCCGCGCACCTTCCGCGCGAGGATCGAGCGAGAACAGCACGGAGAGGCGGTCGCCGAAACGGATCTGTTCCATCGCGAGATACGCCCTCGTCAGGCTGATCTCCTGAGCAAGAGAAATC
>CAXTUV010000387.1:0-3573 GCA_964247445.1 uncultured Acidobacteriaceae bacterium
GGTAAACGCGCCTTTGACATGGCCGAAGAGCGTGGATTCAAGCAGGTCGGTCGGCACCGCGCCGGTATTGACGGGTACAAACGGCTTGTCCTTGCGCGGCGAATGCGCGTGGACGGCTTTCGCGATCAGCTCCTTGCCCGTGCCGCTTTCCCCTTGAATCAGCACAGTCGTCCGAGAGGGCGCGACCTGCGCGACCGTATCGAAGATGCGCAGCATGATCTCGGATTTGCCGATGATGTTGGGAAAGCTGTAGCGCTGCTTGAGAGCCCGCTTCAGCTGGAGGTTTTCTTCCTCGGCGCGCGAGCGGGCCACGGCGGCGCGGATGTCGGCCAGCAGCTTCTCGTTGTTCCACGGCTTTTGGACGAAGTTTTGAGCGCCCGCGCGAATGGCATCCACGACATTCTCGACCGTTCCGTAGGCGGTCAGCATGATGACGGGCAGCTCCGGGGCGCGCTCGCGGATCAGCTTGAGGATCTCGATGCCGTTGCGTCCGGGGAGCGCAAGGTCGAGCAGAACCAGATCGTAAGCCTGCCGCTCGATGCGGGCGAGCCCGGCTTCGCCGTCAATCGCCATCTCTACCGCGTAGCCTTCCAACTCCAAAAGCGCTTCGAGCGCCTCGCGAATGCCGGCTTCGTCATCGATGATGAGGATGCGACGCTCGCCGGCGGCTTGCGCCCCGGTGGTGTGCGATCCGACCGGGGCGGGCGCGTACAGGGCTTCAGGCATGGGCGGGCGCTTCCTTCAAAGGGAACTCGAGCGAGAATGTTGTGCCGGCACCGGGCCGGCTTTCCACGTGAATCTGGCCGGCATGCTCCTGCATGATGCCGTATGTGACGGCGAGCCCCAAGCCGGTGCCGCGGCGCTCGCCCTCGCGCGGAGCGGTTTTGGTCGTGAAGAACGGGTCGTAGATCCGCGCGATGTGCTCGGGGGCGATGCCTGAGCCGGAGTCGGCGATGCTTGCGTTGACGCATCCGTTGTTGCTCGTCCGGACGCGCAGGCAGCCGCCTCCGGCCATGGCGTCCTTCGCATTGAGGAGCAGGTTGAGGAACACTTGCTGGAGCTTGCCGGCGTTGCCCTCAATCGGCGGCAGTTCCGGCTCTAGGTCGCACACAAGCTCAATGCGGGCTGTTTTGAGCTGATGCTCGACCAGCGCCAGTGTTTCGCGGATGACCGCGTTGAGGTTGGTCGCGCGAAACTCCGAAGCGCCCGCGCGGGAAAAGTTCAAAAGACCGTTGACGATCTCAGAAGCGCGAAAGGTTTGCTTTGTGATCTTGTCGAGCATGGGAGCGAGCCGGGGTTCATCGATCTCCAAAAGGCGCAGCTGCTTGGAAAGCATCTGCGTGTAGGAGGAGATCACGGCGAGCGGCGTGTTAACCTCGTGCGCGACCCCGGCGGCAAGCAGGCCGATGGAAGACAGTTTTTCGGCCTGCGCGAGCTGTGACTCCAAACCGACCCGGTCGGTGATGTCGTCGATCAGCACGATGCGGCCTAAAGTCGCGAACTCGCGCGACACCAGGGGGGCGATGGAGATGTTCGCGTAGCGGGCCTCGCCCGGCGCGCGCAGCGGAAACTTCCATAGGTGACGCACGCCCGCGTCGGCTTTGACGCGATCGAACTCGCGCAGGAACTGCTCATCGAAGACGGCGGAGAGCGGCGCTCCGAGCGCCTCGGCGCGCGGCAGCGCGAACAGCACCTCCATCTGCGCGTTCCAGCTCTCGATCCGGTCTTCAAGGTCGACCGCGAGGATGCCGACGTTGGTCGACTCGACAATGTTTTCGTTGAACTCCTTCAAACGCTCGAGCTCGGCCGCCTTGGCCGCGAGGCTCTTGTAGAGGGTCGCGTTTTGGATCGCGATGCCTGCATAGCCGGCGAGCGATTCGAGCAGCTCGACGTCCTCGCTCGACAGAAAGTCGCCGCCGGTGGTGCGGCCCAAGCCGAGTACGGCGATGGTGCGGTCGCCGGCGCGGCAGGGAAGGTAATAGTGGAGTTCCAGCGCTTCGGCGGTGCGGCGCTCCGCAAGGGGAAGGTGCAGGGCTTGCTGCGG
This sequence comes from uncultured Acidobacteriaceae bacterium, assembly GCA_964247445.1. Classification (GTDB taxonomy): domain Bacteria; phylum Acidobacteriota; class Terriglobia; order Terriglobales; family Acidobacteriaceae; genus EB88. The sequence continues at coordinate 2,045 of CAXTUV010000387.1, forward strand.
ACTTTCAAAGAAGATATGCGTGCCCGGTCGGGAGCTTCTGCTCAGGAAGCGGTCGAGGAACCCGAGGGAAAGCTCCGGGAGCGGCGCGGGCAGCCCATGGGCCGCACTGAGTTGGAACCGGCCCGCTTCATCGGCGAGGAACACCGCCACGCGGGCCACCAGCAGGGTTTGCGCCAGGCGGCCGGTGATGGAAAGCAAGAGCGGGTCGAGCTCGGTTTCAGCCCCGAGCTCGCGCCCGAAGGCGATGAGGGTTTGCCGGGAGTCGTAGCGCTTGCGGTCGAAAAGCCGGTCGACCCGACCCTGGATGGAACGCTTGAGCGGGTCGATCAGCGCGGAGGTGAGCGCGATGGCACCCACCAGGCCCCACACGCCAGCATGCGGGAGCCGCGCGTGGACCAGGCTCGCGGCCGCGCCGACAACGGCGAAGCACAGCCCAAGCACCAGGGCGGTGGCAAGCGTGTAGGTGACGCCGCGCTTGAAGATCAGGTCGGTGTCCATGAGCCGGTAGCGCACAATGGCCCAGGCGAAAAACAGCGGCAGGAAGACCAGGGCGAGAACCGCTGCGTCCTCGAGCACGTCCGGAACGGCCCAGTCCAGCAGGAAGGGAACCGCGTATAAGGCGGCGAAGGGCAGTACGCTGAGCAGCGCACCGCGGGTCAGCCACTTGAGCTGCTGGCGCTCCAACGGGCCCGCGCCGGCGGCCCGCCGGTACTGCCAGGCGAAGGACGCGGTGGCGAGCAGGTAAAAGACGGTGAGGTAGGCGGTCGCGGTTTGATCGAGCCGGTGCGCCAGGATGCCGGTAGCCCGCCACCGGGAAATAGCCCATATCTGCAACCCGAGCACGACCGCGCCCGGCATGTACACGGCTGCGAGCACACGCGCGCGCCGACGCAAGGGCGCGCTGAACGCAAGCGCGAAATGCAGAAAGGCCGCGGGCTGCAGAGCCCCGGCCGCGATGCCGGTCCAGTACACGGCGCGGTCCAATGCGTCGAGCCGGCCGGTATAAAGCAGGGCGTATACCGCGAACGACAGGAGACAAAACAGGTAAAAGTGCGCGGCGTGGGGCGCGGTCCAGCGCCGAAACAGCACGTAAAGGCCGATGCCCAGGTACACGAGCGCGATGAGCCGAAGTACGGCGTGAATTCCTGTATCGGCGCTGTCGAGGATCAGCGGAACGTCGAAGCGAATGCCTTGGCGCACAATCGTGTAATCGACGGCCCCATATACTTTTGCCCGAAACTGCGTCCGTACCAGCGCGCTGACCGCTGGAGTCGGCTGCCGGTTGGCCGCCACGAGTAGGTCGCCCGCGTGAAGGCCGGCATGCTCGCCGGCCGAACCTTCCGGCACTTGGATTGCCAGAAGGCCGCCTGCGGCTTCCGTCCATGTCACGCCGTCGGTCGGCGCTTGGAAGCCCTGCTCCTGCTGAAAATTCAAGATAGCGAGGACGGCAAGGGCGGCGGTGAGCACCGCCAGAAGCACCGCGACTGCTCGTGTTTGCCCAGCCCGTTCCATGTTTGCGTCGTTCGTGC
>CAXTUV010000388.1:0-3573 GCA_964247445.1 uncultured Acidobacteriaceae bacterium
CCCTAAGTAATGGAGAGCGCGATGGACTGGTCCTGCTGTGGCGCAAGCTGGAAGGCTGGCCGGATGCGGTCGAGGGCCTTGCAAAACTTAAGAAAGATCGCATCATTGGAGCGTTTTCCAATGGGACTACCCGGCAGTTGGTCGACATGGCTCGACATGCTGGGTTTGCTTGGAACGTGATCCTGGCCGCCGACCAGTTCCAAATCTACAAGCCCGCTCCGGCTCTGTACGAGGGCGCGCTGCGCCGTCTCCAAGCCGCGCCGGAAACCGTGATGCTGGTGGCCGCGCATAACAACGACCTTCAAGCGGCGGCCAAGCAGGGCATGCGCACTGCATTTGTCTACCGCCCGACGGAGGATCCCGAGCCGCAAGGACCCTATACCTGTGTCGCCCGGAACTTCCTGGATTTGGCCGAACAGCTCGCGCGTCGAAATTGATGTGCTAAAGGACGGATTCCCTTTTACAGTGGCGTGTACCGGCGCGGTAGTGCTTTTCCTCAACGGCCCGCGCCCGTTGAAAGGGAACCCATGCGCGCCCACTTCCTCGCCCTCCTCTGCTTCCTTACCGCCGTCGGCCCGGCGCGTGCCGCCCTGCCGAAGTACAGCGCCGTCTACGTTTTCGGCGACAGCTACTCCGACGTGGGCAACGCCTTCATTGGTACCCGGGGCAGGACGCCTCCGTCGCCCCCGTACTACCAAGGCCGCTTCTCGAACGGTCCTGTCTGGGTTGAGCACATCGCCGGCGCGCTCGGTTTGCCTATCACCCCGGAGGTGGCCGGCGGTACGGACTATGCCGTGGGCGGCGCGCAGGTACTCGCTCCCGCAGTCACCACGCAAGGCACCGTGCCGAGTGTGCCGCAGCAGGTTGCGCTGTACCTTTCGCAGCACGGCGGTAAGGCCGACCCCAACGCACTCTACCTGATCGAAGGCGGCGGAAATGATGTCTTGAACGCCTCTGGCGGTTCGCCGCAAGAGCTTGGCTACCAGATTGCGCTGGGCTTGGCTGAGAGCGAACTGCTGCTCCGCAACGCGGGCGCGCGCTTTTTTCTCGTGCCCAACCTGCTTGATATCAGCGAGTTGCCCGCCGGACGGGCCAATGCCGCTTTCACCTCGGCCGCGACGGTAGCCGTCAACACCTCGCTCGACCTCCTGCTCCAGCTTGAAAGCTATCTTCAAGGCATTCGCATCCTGCGCGTTGACGAGTACACGCTGTTTCAGGCAGTCGTGCGCAGCCCCACGCACTTCGGCTTCACCGATGTCGTCAACCCGTGCTTTAACGCCGCGACGGGTGCGGTGTGCAGGGATCCTGACCACACGCTGTTTTGGGACGTTGAGCATCCGACCGAGTTCGGCCACGCTTTCTTCGCTGTCACGGTGGAGCAGGCGCTCGCGCAGCAGCAGTAACGGGATCGGCCCGCGCGTCGGCCGCGATTTACCCTGGATAGCGGAGCTTCGGCTCCGCTATTTTATTTGCACCCCAAGGGAGAGCTTGTATGGCCGTACTCGTCGACAACAACACACGCTTGATCGTGCAAGGCATCACCGGCAAAGAGGGCACTTTTCACGCGAAAGGCTGTGCCGAGTACGGAACGCAAGTAGTAGGCGGCGTGACGCCGGGCAAGGGCGGCAGCACGCACGAGGGCTGGCCGGTTTTCAACACCGTTGCGGAGGCCGTGCGGGAAACAGGCGCGAACGCGACGGTTATTTTTGTACCGCCGCCGTTCGCGGCCGATGCCATCCTGGAGGCAAACGCGGCCGGGCTGCCCCTGATTGTCTGCATCACCGAGGGCATCCCGACTAACGACATGGTTGAGGTTTGGAGCGTCCTGCGAAACTCCTCGTCGCGGCTGATTGGACCCAACTGCCCGGGCGTCATCTCACCCGGCAAGGCAAAAATCGGGATTATGCCGGGGCGTATCCACAAGGAAGGGCCGGTCGGCATCGTTTCGCGCTCGGGAACACTGACCTATGAAGCGGTACACCAGCTCACGCAGCTCGGCATTGGGCAGTCAACCGCGATCGGCATCGGCGGCGATCCGGTAATTGGAACCACCCATACTGACGCCTTGCGTTTGCTCAACGAAGACCCGCAGACCGAGGCGATTGTGCTGATCGGGGAAATCGGCGGGACTGCCGAGGAGACCGCCGCGGCGTATGTGCGAGAGCACGTACGCAAGCCTGTGGTGGGCTTCATCGCCGGACAAACGGCACCTCCAGGCAGGCGCATGGGCCATGCCGGAGCCATCATCTCCGGGGGGCAGGGGACGGCGAAGGAGAAGATGACGGCCCTGGTCGCGGCCGGCATCACGGTTGTGGACTCGCCCGCGGCCATCGGCGAAACAGTAGCCCGGGTGCTAGGGCATGGATGAGCATCGGCAAAGCATCGGCACAGAAGAGTCGATACAGCAGTACGGCTCGGTCATCGCCAGCCCCTTGTTGAGGCAAAATGCGGAAAACGCTGAATGTGACCTGGGTAACCTAGAATCGTAACACTTCCGATTTAGAGATTCACAGAGTTCGGCGAGGAACAGACTGTTACTTTCGGAACGCCTCGTCATCAAATCGGTTCCAAAGAAAAACATGCGTTTCAAACCCGCAAAATGACGCAGAAAATGCTTCCTATCTTCACTTTACATTGGGTACGCTTCTTTCAAGCGCAACAGGCGCATGGGAGAAAACACAATGCAAACCTCAAAGATTCTTGGAATCGCCCTCGCAATGGCAGCACTTTCGGCACCTGTTTTGGCGCAAAATGTTACCTTTGATTCAAGCAAAGTTACCACTAAGCAGGCTTTTCCTTCAGGCTCGTCGCGCAACCCTTGGGGCTGCCTAAAAGCTTTCCCTTCAGGCTCGTCGCGCAACCCTTGGGGCTGCCTAAAAGCTTTCCCTTCCGGCTCGTCGCGCAATCCGTGGAGTTGCTGAGTACAACGGTGCCGAGACCGCAGTGTCTTTGGTCACCCTTCCACTGGCGTTCGTACTTTCGTCCTGTTAGTCTCGGCGCACCGAGGTGCCTTCCTTGCTCATCGAGTTGCTCGCCAAGACGTCGCAGTTCGCGGGCCCGATTCTTGACGCGTTCCTTTGTGCAGTCATGCTGCGTAAGGGTCGATGGAGGAATTTTCCTGCCCTGCTTTGTTTCGCCACACTAGACCTATTGGCTAGCCTTCTGCTGTACGAGATTGATCCGAAAGCAAAGTCTTACGTGTACATCCGCACCTATCTTGGCTTTGACATCGCCAGCTTTCTGGCTCAATTGTTCATCCTCTACGAGATCGCGCGTGAGGTTTTGAAACCGACAGGTGTCTGGGTACGCGAGGCATTTAAACCTCTGTTCTTGACTGCATTGGCTGGGGCAGCTACCGCAGGCATTGCCGCATATCTTCTGCCGAACACAGGACTACAGCGTCCGGCTTTTTTACAGCTTCGTGCCGAGGTCTTTACCGGTCTGCTGACGTGCGAGATCGTGATCGCGATGTTTAGCGTTTCCAAACCGGTCGGACTCGGTTGGCGTAATCATGTGATGGCAATTGGTCAAGGGCTAATGTTCTGGTTGCTGGTGGGGGTGGCGGGTGTAGGC
>CAXTUV010000389.1:0-3556 GCA_964247445.1 uncultured Acidobacteriaceae bacterium
GTGGCAGCAAACGGATAGGGTATTCCCGAGCTGACGCGCGACCAGGTGTACACGGTTTCGGTCGGCGACCCGAGCGCCCTCGGCAATCGCGGCCTGGTTTCGGCCGGAACGGGCCTGGGCGAGGCCGTGCTGATGTGGAACGGCAAGATGCACATCCCCGTCGCCTCCGAGGGCGGCCACTGCGACTTCGCCCCGCGCAATGACCTTGAAGTCGACCTGCTGCGCTACCTGCAACGCGCGCTCGGGGGCCGCGTTTCCTACGAGCGTGTGATTTCCGGCATCGGGCTTAAGAGCGTGTACGCGTTTCTTCGTGATGAGCGTGGGCTTCCGGAGTCTCCCGAGCTGAAGCAGCGATTGACCGCGGAAGACCCGAATGCCGTGATCGGGGAGCTCGGCGAGGCTGGGAAAGACGAGCTTTGCGCCCAAACGCTGGAGGTCTTTGTTTCCGTGTACGGCGCGGAAGCGGGCAATCTCGCGCTCAAGGTTTTGGCGACCGGCGGGATGTTTATCGGCGGCGGCATCGCGCCCAAAATCCTGAACAAGATGAAAGACGGAGCATTTCTCCACGCGTTCACCGACAAGGGCCGGCTTTCAGAGCTGCTGGTGCAAACGCCCGTGCATATCATTCTGGAGCCCCGCGCCGCGTTGATGGGTGCGGCTGCGTACGCTGAAGCCCGCGCCGCCGAGGTCAGCGGCCAAAGCCCGCGCATGGCGTCCAATCGGCTGGTGTAAGCCGCTGCGGAGGTGTGCCCGCCTTTAGGCCGCACGCGCCTCCATCGATCTTTCTGACACGCGGCATTCGAAGAAATCGGGCGCTCTTCGCATCCGAAATCCCTCAGTCTGAATCGGACACTATGAAGTCCACCGAACATATGCGCAGGTGGATGAAAGGACGATTCATGCTCCGGCTTCAACGTATTCTTCCGCTCGCCGCGCTCGCTGTCGCCGCTCCCCATCTCGCGCTGGCCCATGCTGTGCTCGTGGAGTCCACGCCGGTGGCGCACCAGACCACCCATGCGGCCACGCAGCCGATCCGATTAAGGTTCAACTCGCGCGTGGACGGCCCCCATTGCACGCTCGCGCTCGTGCGCGATGGCGGCAAGCCACAACCCTTGACCCTTGCAGCGCAGCCCGCGCCTGACACCATCGCGGCCACCGCTGAAAATCTCGCTTCCGGCAGCTACTCCCTACAGTGGCAAGCCTTAGCTGCCGACGGGCACATTACGCGCGGGAGCATCCAGTTCACCGTTGCAATTACCGTGTCCGGCAGCGCCCTGCGGTGAAGCATGCTTTGGCTCCTTAGTGATTTCGATCTGCTGAGCGTGCTGCTCCGCGCCGCCGACCTGTCGCTCGAGGCATTCGCGCTCGGGGGCTTAATTTTTCTGCTCGCCGCGGCTGTGCCGGGCGGGGCGTCGTCTGCGCAGTTTGCCACGGTGCGTCGCCTGACTACTCGGTTTGCCCTTGCCCTTGCGCTGACGCAAGCCGTGGCCGCGGGGCTCTCCATTTCGGTTCTGACAATTCAGTCAGGCTTCCCCTTCCGCTCACTCGTCTCGGCGGGATTCTTTCTTGCTGCACTTGCCGTCATTGTTGGAGCGCTGCTGCTCGCCGCGCTGATGCGTGCCCGGAGCCGAAGCGCCGGTTGGGCCGGGATTGGACCGGCGGCACTGATACTGGCCGGCTCGGTCGCGCAATCGCACGCGAACTCCCGGCTCGACCACCGTGCGCTGCTGACAGTGCTCACCGCGCTGCACCACCTCGGCACCGCGGGTTGGGTGGGTGCCATGCTCTTCCTGCTGCTTACCCTGCGCGCGAGCCCGAGCCTCAGCAACGCACAAGCTTTGGCGCAGGGGTACTCGCGGCTGGCTTTCGTCAGCGCCCCCGTACTTGCCTTGGCCGGGGTAGGGATGGGTTGGTTTTTTATAGGCTCCTGGGCCGGGCTGTACGGCACAGCTTACGGCTTCATGGTGACGGCGAAAGCCACGCTGATGCTCGGCATGCTCCTGCTGGGGGCGGGGAACTACCAGCTACTGCGCGATCCGCTGCCGGTAAGCGGCGGTTCCACCGCGGTCGCGATGCCTGCGTTGGCCGGAACCGTCACGCGGCCTAAGCCGTTTCTTCTCCGCTTGCGCGCGTTTGCCGAGGGCGAAATCGCACTGGGGATCACCGCTCTGCTGGCGGCGGCTTCGCTCACCTCGCAACCGCCCGCCATTGATCTCGTCAAGGATCGCCTCACCCCGCAGCAGATAGCTTTACGGCTCCGGCCCGAGCCGCCGCGGTTAAGTAGCCCTACTTTATCCCAGCTGTCGAAGCCCGCTGACTTAAAGGTCGCGCTGGCCGCATCCGAATTCGGCCGGGGCATGGACCCGAGTGCGGCGGATCGTGCCTGGTCGGAGTACAACCATAACTGGGCCGGGCTGATTGTGCTCCTTGCCGGGCTGATGGCTTTTGCCGCCCGTGCGCTGCCGCCCGGCCTCCCGCGCCGCTTAGCCGGCAACTGGCCCTTGATGTTCATCGGCTTGGCGACTTTTCTTCTCTTGCGATCCGACCCTGAAACCTGGCCGCTGGGACCGGAATCTTTTTGGGCCAGCTTCGCCGCGCCCGATGTGCTGCAGCATCGCTTTTATACGGTCCTGATCACCGCGTTCGCTTTTTTTGAGTGGGCGGTGGCCACCGGACGCTGGCGGGGCAGCCGGCGCGCCGCCTATGTATTTCCACTACTGTGCTCCGCCGGTGGGGCAGCCCTGCTGACCCACACGCATGGATTAGCGAACATACGGGAAGAGACTTTAGCCGAGTTTTCGCACGGTTCGATCGCACTATGCGGCGCCTTCACGGGCTGCGGACGCTGGCTGCAGCTTCGCCTACCCGGTACGCGCGCCGCGCGCTGGGCCGGGCTCATATGGCCGCTCGCGCTCGCGCTCGCCGGGTTGGTTCTGCTGAACTACAGAGAGTCCTGATATTTTTATGGGAGCGGGTGGGTTCGCAATGGCGGTTCTTGAACAGCGAAGTCAATCATCGGCAATCTATGGAAGGTGAGCGCAGCCTACCATCCGTAGAGCACAACCCGGAGCACCCCGTACACGGCCCCGCTTAGCTCCGCTATCCCGCTTGAAAAGGAAACTAGATGTCCCGCTCGTACCTCCTCGCTTCTGCCCTTGTTCTTCTACCTGCTGCTTACGCCCAGCGCCTGCCGACCAATGTCACGCCCACTCACTACACGCTCGCGCTTGCTCCGGATATTGCCAAGGCAACGTTCACCGGTGACGAAACGATTGACGTGAACTTAGCCGCGCCTTCGGCTTCGATCACCCTGAATGCAGCTGAGATCGCCTTCCAGTCGGTAGCCGCGGGCGAGCAAACCGCGCAGGTGAGCGAGGACAAAGACAAGCAGCAAGTAACCTTTACTTTTCCTAAGCCGTTGCCGGCCGGGCCTGCCGCGCTGCATATTGTGTATTCCGGCATTCTGAATGACAGGTTGAGAGGCTTCTATCTTTCCAAGACGCCGAAGCGCGGCTATGCCGTGACCCAGTTTGAAGCCACCGATGCGCGCCGCGCT
>CAXTUV010000390.1:0-3554 GCA_964247445.1 uncultured Acidobacteriaceae bacterium
CCCCGTCGCCCGCCCTCGCGCCCGTGCCGGACAGCAGGACCATGTCGTTGAGGACGATCGCTGTCCGATCCCCCTTTTTGTTGGTTTCCTTGTCATCCCCGGCCCGGGTTGTCAGGCGGCCTTCGATGTAAAGCTTGTTGCCCTTCTTCACGTAGTCACGGACGATTTCCGCCGTGCGGCCGTAGGCGGTGATGTTGTGCCACTCGGTTCGGTCCTGCCACTGGTCGGAGGCTTTGTCCTTCACGCGGTCGGTCGTGGCGAGCGAAAAGTTGGCGACTGCTTGGCCGCTCGGAAGAAACTTCACTTCGGGATCATTGCCGAGATTGCGCAGCAGGGGGACTTTATTGACGGATTTCGGCATCGCTGTTGGACTCGTCACCAGTTTACCGGCACAGCATAGCAGGGCGCGGGCGTGGAAAAGCCGTCAGAATCGCGGAGCGCGGTTACCTCGGTGCCGGCGCGGGAACGGGCTCAGTAGTTCGCGCCGATCGCCGCGTGCAGCATCAGGTACACGACCACCCCGGTCACCGACACATACAGCCACAGCGGAAAGGTCCATCGCGCCAGCTTCTTGTGCTGCCGGAATCGGCCCGAAAGTGACAGGAAAAACGTGATGAGCACAATAGGCAGGGCGATAACGGACAGCAGGATATGGCTCGCGAGAATGCCGAGGTAGAGCGTACGGGTCGCGTTGTGGACCGGATAGAGCGTATCGCCGTGGATCGCGTGGTTCGCGATATAGGACAGCAGGAAAAGCGACGAGAACGCAAAGGCCGTGATCATCGAGGCGCGATGGCGCGTGATTTCACGGCGGCGAATGAAGATAAATCCGGTGGTGAGCGCAATCGCGGCAAGGCCGTTCAGGACGGCATTGATTGCGGGCAGAAACAAGAGCCGCCCGCGGAACGAATCCGGTGCGTGATGCACGTACAGCAGCCAAAGCAGGAACGCGGTCGCAAGCGCGCTGACCGCGAGAATCCCGGCGACGCCGACGGTTGCGGGGCGGTTGTCCAGTTGGAGTGTATTCTCAGCCATATTGATCCTAAGCAGCGGGTTTTCCGGTACGACGGTTAACGGCGAACCAGGCGAGCGCAAAGCATACGAAGCAAAATCCAGCTGTGACCCCGAGGTTCACCGCGAACCCGGCGTCGGTCGGCTGCGCGGGAAAAAGCAGATTGCGAAGCGCATCGACCCCATAGGTAAGCGGATTCACGCGCATGATGGCATGGAGCCAAGGGGAAGCGCCAATCGCCGGAAAAAGAGAGCCCGATAACATCCACAGCGGGATCAGCAGCAGGTTCACGATCGCGTGAAAGGCTTGCGGCGAGTCCATGGGCCAAGCGATCGTAAACCCGAGCGCGGTCAGCTCAAACGAGATCAGCGTAATGACCAGCATCCCCAGAAGGACCGCGCCCAAACCGGCATGGACGCCCACGAACGGGGCAAAGATCAAAAACACAAAGCCTTGGATCGCCGCCAGAGTGGCTCCGCCCAGCACCTTGCCCAGCACAATCGCCGAGCGCGGCACGGGTGCTGCAAGAACGGTAAGCAGGAAGCCCTCGTTGCGGTCCTGGATCAGCGACATCATCGAGAAGATCGAGGTGAACAGCACGATCATCGCGACCGAGCCGGGGAAGAAATAGCCTAGGTAGTGGCCGCTCGACCCGGCGGACTTGAATGAGTTCGCGAACCCCGACCCGAGCACCAACCAGAAAAGCAGCGGGGAAGCAATGACGCCGACGACCCGCGCCCGCTGCCGGTAAAAGCGCACCAACTCGCGCCGCCACAGCGAGTACGCGGCAAGGGCGACCGAGGGGCGGTACTGCGGCCGAATTTGAGCGGCCTGCGCGACGTCGGGAGGACGAACGAGTGTGGTTGCCATAGTGTTTAGACCGGGTGGTGCAAGCTTTCGCGGCGCTCGCCTTCCGCAATCAGAGCCCCGGGCGAAGGCTCGCGCTCGTGCCAGAAGCGGTGGCCGGTGCGCTCGATGAAGACGTCCTCAAGTGAGGGCTTCTGCACGCTTGAGCCCTCGATCAGCTCGGGAAAGGCTTCCGCCGCGGCAGTGGCGATGCGGTGGCCTTCCGCGTGCTGCAAGCGGACGGCTTCGCCCATGATGGTGCCGGTGAGCGCGAAACGGGAGCGGAGCGCGGCGGCGAGCGTGTGCGCCTCGGCAGGGGAGCGCGTGGTGAGCGTCACGGCCGAACCGCCCAAACCCGAGCGCAGTTCCGCGGGCGAGCCCATCGCGACCAGCTTGCCCGCGCTCAGGATGGCGAGCCGGTCGCACAGCTCGGCTTCTTCCATCAAGTGCGTCGTGACCAGGACCGAAATGCCGTCCGCGTCGCGGAGGGTGCGCAGGTACTGCCACAGGTCGCGGCGCGCGCCCGGGTCTAGGCCGGTCGAGGGCTCGTCGAGCAGCAGGATGGACGGAGCGTGAAGGAGGCCCTTGGCCAGCTCGACCCGGCGCTGCATGCCGCCGGAGAGCGTCTCAACAAACGCCTTGGCGCGGTCATGGAGGGCCACCCGGTCGAGCACCGCGTCAATGCGCGCTTGCAACTCCCTACCGCGCAGACCGTATAGGTGGCCGGCGTGCATCAGGTTTTCCCGCACGGTCAGCTTCAGGTCAATCGACCGCGCCTGAAAAACGATGCCGATGCGGGAGCGGACCTCGTTCGCGCGCGCGGACACGTCAAAGCCGGCGATCGCCGCGCGTCCACCCGAAGGGGTCATCAGGGTAGAAAGGATGCGGAACAGCGTGGTCTTGCCGCTGCCGTTCGGGCCGAGCAGGCCGAAGATTTCGCGCTCGCGCACGCCGAAGCTTAGGTCGTCGAGCGCGCGGCGGTCGCCGTAGCTGTGGGTCAGGTGTTCGAGTGCAATCGGGGCGGCGGCCATAAAGTTAGACGTGCCGCGCATCCAGCATGAGCGTGAGCAGCAGCACTGGTAGATAGATGATGCTGACCTTGAGCAGGTCGCGCGCAACCATCCTGCTATCGGAAGGCGAACGCGGATGTGTGATGCGGCCAAAACGGATGCTGTAGGCCAGGTACACCAGGCCGCACAGGACGGCCGCGCCGCCGTACCACCACCCCGCGATGCCTAGATACACCGGCGCGAGCGAGGCCGGCAGCAGCAGGGTCGCGTACATGACGGCTTGGGCAAAGGTGCTGACGCCGCTCGGGTCCACCACCGGCGTCATCTTGATGCCGGCACGGCCGTAGTCCTCGCGGTACAGCCAGGAGATGGCCATGAAGTGCGGAAACTGCCACAGGAACAGGAGGCCGAAGAGCGCGACGGCCGGCCACTCGACCCGGCCTCGCGCGGCGACCCAGCCGAGCAAAGGCGGCATGGCCCCGGGAAACGCACCGATAAAGGTGGCGAGGGTGGTGCGGCTCTTCAGCGGCGTGTAGATCAGCACGTACCCGGCGGCGGTGCCGAGTGTGAGCAGGGCGGTGAGGGCATTCGCCTCGCGCAAGAGCAGCCCCGCGCAGACCGCCAAAGCCCCGAAAGCCAGGGTGAGCCCGTGCGCGAGCCCGACGCGCCCGGAAGCCATGGGGCGG
>CAXTUV010000391.1:0-3538 GCA_964247445.1 uncultured Acidobacteriaceae bacterium
CAGGTTTTGCGAGATTCCGGAACGGCCTGCCACCGTGCGCCAGGCGCGTAAATCCTCCACAACGGCGCGGGCAAGCAAACGATCTGACCGTCGATGCTCCAGTCCTATATACGATGAGGTGTAGTGATTTTCAAAGATGTTGGGGTTGAATAGCTGATCGTTAAGTCCCCATCCGGTCACCAATGCTGTTTTTGCCCAAGGCGCGCCCACGCGGAAATCGAGAGCTGCCGTCACATTTCGGGAGCTCAGGTTTTCTTCAGTGAACGGACCGGACTCACGAAGTGCGTAGCCGCCTACCGAAAGGGCGTCAAAAAATGAGCTTGTCGAAAAGTAAGTGAAAACACGGAACAGATCCTGGTCCAGTGCTTGCGGGGATTCTGAGTCGCGCCGAATCGTTCCTTGAACTCCCGAGTTCAGGGTTACGGAATTCGTTCCAAGGTGGAATGTAGGATCGATTCCCACGTTCAGCGTGTAGTCCGTGGTGTTCCGAGCGACGACAGTATTTACGATCGTGTCGGCTACAGTGCTCGGCGCTGAGATTTCTCCCCGTGCGTTGCGGACCTGAAAGAACCCGCTGATGGTTGGAGAATCCTCAAAATGCAAATGGTAAGCCGCTGTACCCTCTGTTTGCAGCGAAGATCGAGGCGAAGGCAGATGGCTTATGTCCGACGGAGCTATTGGCTGCAATGCGTCGAGTTTGGAATCCAATACATATACCGTGGTGTCTTCAAAGATGGGGTCCACTGTAAAGTTTGAAAGCAGGCTCAGGGCCGGGGTCACACGCAGCCCCTCGTTCGCCCCTGCCGACAGGAGGCTCCGTTCGGCGGAGGCGTCTTCGCCGGCGGCATTGGATGCCTGGGCAAACGAGGTCAACGCCTGAGCGCCCCGGTGTTCCTGCTCAAGAGCAGAGGCTTTGGCGAGCAGGAATTGATAGTCGGGATCCTCGTCCGAGGCAGGGGTAAGCCTTGCCAACTCGGCTTGCGCGCGCACCGTATCGCCAATCGCCAAATAGTTGTTTGCCATGCCTACCCGCACCTGGGTTTCCGGTGCCCCGGCCGCCTCCGCGCGGCGCAAGTACTCTTGCGACAGCTCGTATTCATGGACTCCACGAAAGATATCAGCCGCCTGTACATATTCGTTTCCGGTCGGCGACGCGGTTTGCCCGGCTTCTGCCTCCAGCATGGCTAAAGCCACCTGGCGGGTCGCCTCATCGGCGCGCTCACGAGCCACCATCAAACCGGCGATGTCAAGCCGCACACCCACGCGGTCGCTGCCCGGTTCAAGCAGAGCTTCCCCAAAGCGCTTCATAGCGGCTTCCTGGTCGCCGATGGTGTTGAGCGCTTCCCCAGTTGAAAGCAGGACAGCGCTTTTCTTCGAAGGCATGGAGAAGCGATCGCCATGCGGGCCGGCCACAGCCGAATCATGATTTTGGCCTGCATTGGAATCCGAAGCCGACAGCCCCGCGGGCCCGCCGATGTGCTGCTCGGCATCAGCGACGTAGCGCAGTGTTTGCTCGCGGTCGCCCAGATTGGCATACGCCCGCGCCGCCAAGGCATAGGCAAACGGATTTCCTGGGGAAAGTGTTTCGGCTGCATCCAGTTCCTGAATCGCCTGCCGGTAGTGGCGCTCCGCGAAGAGAATACCCGCCAGACCAAAATGCAATGCATCGTCCTTCGGCGTGAAGGCAATGGCCGCTCTGTACTCGACCGCGGCTTTAGTCAGCATGCCCTCGCGTCCGTAAGCCGTCGCTCGAATCACGTGAATGTCGGCCGAATCACCCAGCCATCGCTGGGCCAAACCGGCCTCATGAATCGCGGCCTTGGTTTTCTGTAGATTTAGGTCGGAGTAGGCCAGCCCCAAGTGCGCCTCGCCGTCGGCGGGCTCGCGCTTGATTGCCGCGCTGAAATTGTCAGCCGCCTCCACCGGTCGGTTCAGATCGTTGAGCACATAGCCGAGGTTCACATACGCGGTGACAACGTCCGGATCCCGCGCCAGGGTTTCCGCAAAGTCCCGCGCTGCCGCATCCGGCTGTCCTTTCCGCTTATGCACATAGCCGGCGAGCAAGGGAATATCCGGTTCTTGCGGAAAGATGGAGCTGTAGTCATGCGAGAGCTGAAGCAGTTCGTCATCCTTATTCAAGTTCAGCAGGTCGTAGCCGAGATACACCACTACATCGCGATCCCGCGGCAACAGAGCGATGGCCTGCTGTCCCACGGCGGCTGATTGCGCCCACTCGCCGCGAAAACTCAGGTAACGCTCCTTTTCGCGCAGAAATGTCGGCTCCTGCTCGGCTGCCGGAGTGGCCCGGGCCAGCCAAGCTTCGGCTGTGTCCAGTTGATGCGCCTCAATCGAGGCGTTCATGCCGCCGGCGACGATCAAGGGATTGCGTGGAGCGAGTGCGAACGCCCTCGTGTAGTTCACCTGCGCCTTCCCGAACTCGCGGCGCGTCGTATAAAGGTCGCCCAGCGCCAGGTACGGAATGTAAAGCGAAGGGTAGGCCCGGGCTAGCTGAAGAAAGTAGCGCTCGGCATCCTGGTCGCGCCCGGCCGCGCGCGAAGCATAGCCGAGTGAAATGAGCGCGAATCGGTTGACCGGATCGGCGTCGAGAATGTGCTTATAAGCGGCAATCGCCTGCTCGGTCCGCCCGAGCTTCGCCAGCACGTCCCCGTCGAGCTGCAACGTGCTGACCTCACGGCTGTTGAGCCGCAGCGATTCACTGACATCGGCCAGAGCACTGTCAAGCTCGCCCGCGCTCAACTCGATCTGCGCACGTAACCGCAGGTAAGCCGGGCGGTCGGAGCCGCGTTCATCAAGCTTCGCAATCTGCTCTTGGGCTGCCGCAAGCTGTCGATGCGCGGCTGCCTCGTTCCTCGCCCCTTGGTAAAGTTGCACCAGGGTCATCCGGAGCTCGATCCCGTAGAGCGGCCCTTCGGCAGGCACATCCGGCAAGTGCTCAACCGCCTCTGTATATTGGCGGATCGCTTCATCGCCGTGGTCCTGAAGTCCGGCAATTTGGCCGCGTATGGCATGGAGCCGGTAATAGCCCGGGTTGAGCTTGGCGGCGCGCTCAAGAAACGACTCCGCGCGCGAAATCGCATTCAGGCTGACTTGGGACTGCGCGGCTGAAAGTTGTAGATCAAGGCTTTTCGGTAGGGCATCGGCGGCCTGCGCGTAAAGCTCCGCTGCGTTATGTGCATCACCGGCGAGCTGGTAAGTAAAGGCAAGCTCAGCTAGTAGGTCGGGTTTAGGATTGCGGATCGAGCGAAGCGCCGCGATGGCATCCGGCAAATTTCCCACCGCGCGGTAGTAGCCGGCAAGCGACCGTTGAACGTCCAGGTCGTCGGGCGCATGGCGCTTAGCAAGTTCAAGGTAGCGATTTGCTTCGCTCAATTTCCCAAGGTGCTGATAGCAGAGTGCCGTCAGCAGTTCGGCGCGCGCGCTCGGCTGGAGGCGCTCAGCACGCCCCAGCCAATCGAGCGCCGTCGTGTAATCGCCGGTCCGCAGGAGCAGGTCGCCCAGCAGCAGCGCAAGGATGAGC
>CAXTUV010000392.1:0-3305 GCA_964247445.1 uncultured Acidobacteriaceae bacterium
CATATGCGATTCGCGATATCCTAAAAGAGTTAGGCCTGCAAACCTGGACCAAAACCACCGGCGGCAAGGGCCTTCACATTCTCGCGCCCATCGAGCCTCGCTTGGAGTGGCCGGAGATGAAGGCCTTCGCGCGAGGCCTCGCCGCTGCCATCGAGAGCACAAATCCTAAGCTCTACCTGATCAAAATGACCAAAGCCGCCCGCGCCGGACGCATCTTCATCGACTGGATGCGCAACGAGCGCGGTGCCACTGCCGTCGCCGCCTACTCACCCCGGGCCCGTTTCGGCATGCGCGTTGCCGTCCCGCTTGCCTGGCAGGAACTCGCGAAAGGCCCGTTTTCGTTTGCCGTCAACAATTTGGCCGATTGGCGCGGCCGACTCGGCAGCGACCCATGGGCTGACATGCGCCCACAGCCGCTCCTGCCGGACGTAGTTGCGGCAGTACTTGAACAAACCGCTTCGGCGAGACAGGCAGGCCGCAAACGCTGATCACCAGCGCCGCAAGACAGCCCGCGCAGCATGGTACCCGCACATCCCATGCACCCCGCCGCCCGGCGGCGTCGAGGACGAACACAGAAAGACGCGCGGGTTAGGCGTGGTATACGGTCGGATTGACGGACGGAAAAGAAGCTGGAGCGGATCCATTGCGCCCCCGCTGATATCGCCCCCGCGCAGGTTTTCATCTGCCGCTTCCAGCGCGCGCGGGCCTGAAACGGTCCGGTGCAGCACGCACTCCCGAAATCCCGGAGCGAACCTCTCAATCTGCGCCTCGATCCGTTCCGTCGCGTCCACCTCCGAGCCGAACGGAACGTGGCAGTAAGCCCAGGCAATATGCTTGCCGGCGGGCGCGCGGCTCGGGTCGGCAAGCGTGGGTTGCGCGAGCAGAACGAACGGCTGCTCCGGCACACGTCCGCGCAGCATGGTCCGCTCGCTCCGCGTGATCTCGCCCAGTGTGCCTCCTAGATGCACCGTGCTCGCCCGACGGCATTCCGCCGCCGCCCAAGGAATCGGCTCACTCAGCGCGTAATCCAGCTTAAACGACCCGGGTCCCGGTCGGAAGCGCTGCAAACGCCGCGAAAACATCTTCGGCAACCGCGACCCGGCCAGGGAAGGCAGCCGGTCGGCGCGTACGTCGCAGACTGCGATCGCACTCTCGCCGAAGTCGCTGAGCGAGCTCACTGGGGCAGAAACCCTTACGATGCCGCCATTCTCAACCAGCACGTCCGCGAGCGCCTGCGTAATCGACCCTGAGCCGCCCCGCGGGATGGGCCAGCCGATGGCGTGTGCCGCGGCCCCAAGCACCAACGCCACGGCGGATGAAAACGGCGCATCGAGTGATTGAAACGAATGCCCGGCAAGCCCGGCGAACAGCGCCCGCGTCCGCTCCTCCCGAAAGAGAACTCCGGCCAGCAAACGCGCCGGCTGCGCCGCGAACAGCCCGAATCGCGCCAGCAGCAGTGGATGCCGGGGAAAGTGCGGAATGGGCCCGAGCAGCTCCGGCGCAAGCTCTTCCCATGCATCCACAACAGGACCGATCAGATTTTTCCAGGCTTTGCCGTCCCGTCCCAGAGCTTCGACAGTTTCGTCTAAGCCGCGTTCCAAGGTGACTGCGGTCCCATCATCCAGCGGGTGCGCGAGCGGCGCGGGATGGTGTACCCATGCGAGTCCGTGCGTTTCAAGCCCGAGCGCGCGAAAGATGGGCGAGCCCGCCCCTAACGGATGCACCGCCGACCCGAAGTCGTGCACAAAGCCGGGCAGTGTAAGCGGCAAGCTCCGGCAAGCGCCGCCAAGCTCGGGCTGCGCCTCCCACATGGTTGTAGGGTGTCCGGCCCGGGCCAGCATCGCGGCCGCTGCCAGTCCGTTCGGCCCGGAACCGACGACGTCAACCTGCGTTGGTGCGCGCATCTCGACCCGCTTTCCCGTGCGCTTACCAAAGTAAGGTCGCACGAGCGAAGTGTACGCGGTTTTGACCCTCGCGGCATGTAAGCTTACCGAGCTAAACCCTATGTCGATTCACCCCACGGCAACAGTGTCGGTTGTAATTCCCACCCGTCATCGCCCTGAACAAATGGCCCAAGCGGTCGCGAGCGCGTGGAAGCAAACGCATGCGCCTCACGAGGTCATCGTGGTTGTGGATGGCCCGGAAGATGGGGAAGTTGACGCCGTCAAGCCGCGATACCCAGAAACACGGTTTCTTACGTTGCTTGACCCCGTCGGTGGCGCGGAAGCTCGCAACTGTGGTGTGCGCGCCGCAACGGGCGAGTGGATCGCTTTTTTAGACGATGACGACCTGTGGCTTCCGGAGAAGCTGAGTGTACAGCTCGCCTGGGCGCGGACTTGTCCTCCAGGTACGGAGCTGGTACTGAGCTGCCCCGTCCTAGCCCGCGCGCCGGGATGGGAAGAGGTTTGGCCGCGAACGCCCTATCGCTCCGGGCAGCCGATGTCGGAATACCTGTTTTGTAGGCGAGGCTGGCGCTACGGAGCGGCGCTGCTCCAAACCTCTACGCTGGTTGCGTCCCGCGCGCTGCTGCTGCGCATACCATTCAGCGCGGGGCTCAAAAAGCATCAAGATTGGGACTGGCTTCTTCGCGTCGCGCAGGAGCCCGAGGTGGAAGTGCGCTCTGTCGGCACGGTACCGTTAGCAATTTTCCACATTGAGGGCGACCGGCAAAGCGTCGGGAGAGCTCCGGATTGGCGCTTCTCCGTACAGTGGGCCGCGGGTAACCGGAACCTGTTTACCAGAAGAGCTTGGCAAGCTTTTCTGGCGACAGAATGCGCCGCGCAAGCCGCGACCGCACCCATGCGCGAGCGAGCGGCTCTGCTCCGGCTCGCGGCGCGCGGAGGCTGGATGCAGGGGGGAAACTTACTGCGTATGCTGGCCTTCCTTGCGGTGCCGCAAACCCTGCGCAGGCGGTTGCGCGGCTTGTCGCGGCAGCTCATCAACATGCGCTTTTAGGCAAAGCAGTGAGAGCGGCACGGAAGCAAGCCGGCATTTCACGGCTCATTCAGCTTTTACGGCCGCATCTCAATAAGTCTGCTCAGGTTGAGCTCTCATTCGAGGCCGGCTCCGGGTGATTGACTTCGCGTCCCCCGGAGGCAGGGAAGACCGGAGCCCCGGAATGAGGGCGCGGCGCGGAGTGTGCGGCGACTTCAACGGGCTCTAACCGGTGCAGCAATCTGTATTCTGCTTCGGCTTTGCGCTGCCGAAACCACTCCCGAGCCGTAATCGTGAGAAATTCTGTATTCCCGACGAGATAGCGTTTCCAAAGTCGCCGAGGCTCCATGGCGAGCCGATATGCCCACTCC
>CAXTUV010000392.1:3315-3525 GCA_964247445.1 uncultured Acidobacteriaceae bacterium
GCCGATGTTGTGTGTCCAAGCCGGAGCGCGTTTGCGCAAGCCGGCGAGCGTGTCGAATGCAGCCCCGACCGACATGGCCATCCCGACCGGCAAAGTCGGGCACTCATCAAGCATCCAGATTTCCTGCTTCGGCGCGCCGAGCGCCACAAACAGCAAATCCGGCTTGGCTGCGGAGATGCGCGCCCGAACAATCTCATTACGGTCGTGGTC
>CAXTUV010000393.1:0-3523 GCA_964247445.1 uncultured Acidobacteriaceae bacterium
GCTCCAGATGGTGCGGAACCTGTGCCGGACGCCCGAGCAGTGGGAAGAAGCGGCCGACACGGCGCGGGCGGCGCTCGAAGCGCGGCTGGCGTTCTGGGACGGCATCCACGCGCGCATCGCGGAGGAGCAAACCGGGATGCGCACGAAGAAGCCCACAGTTGGATAATGCAGGCTGATTCACGAGGCTTCAGAGTGAAAAGCCCGCGCGCGAACGCCTTCAATCCGGCTTGCAGGCGAGAGCCGCCGGCTGCTTCGGAAGCTTGGCCAGCAGCGGCAAAAGCTTCAGTGTCCACTGCGGGTGGTCGCCGGACAGCGTGTGAGCAAGTTCGAGTGAGGGCCGGTCGCCCTTCTCGGTCAGAATGGCCACGTACTGCTCGAGTGAAACCGTGCTCCAGGGCGAGATGCCCCGCGTGCCGCTCTCGGCGAAGTACCAGCGGCCGAACACAGACCACGGGTCGGTTGCCGCGGATGCGGTCAATTGTGTCCGCAGTGCATTCACTCGGACAAGGTCCGGCTGGACGGATTGGTTGTACTTGGTCTGTGTCGCCGCGAATTCCGCCAGGTCCGCGAGCCACGCGGGCGGCAGGGCGGACGGGGGTTCATCAAAGCCGTACACAGTGCCGTCCCCGCCCGCGACAAGGTACGACGACCGCCCCGGGCGAAACGCAATCGTGCTTACCCCTTGCGCGATGCGGAGCGGCAGCCGAAGCGGGTCACCGGTGGCCGTATTCCACAGGCGCGCGGTTCCGTCGGCACCGCTTGTCGCAAGCGCGAAATTGTCGGGCGAAAACGCCGCCCTCAACACCGCGGCGGAGTGCTGCAACGGGGGCGTCACGGGCTGCCCGGTCGCGGCATCCCACACGCGCGCTGTGTGGTCCCAGGAGGTGGTCGCGATGCGCGTGGCGTCCGCGTTGAACACGGCATCATCCACCGAGGCGGCGTGCTGGAGGACCGGCCCGGGCGAGCCCGCGCTCGTCCAAAGCGCGGCCCGGTAGTTGGCCGAGGAGGTCAGGATGCGGCTTCCGTCCGGGCTCCATTCGGCATGGAAGATGATGTTGGTTTGACGAATGCGCAGCAGTTGCTTGCCCGTCGCGGGATCAAGCACATCGGCCGTGCCGTCGCTGGTGCCGGTCAGCAGCTTGGTGCCGTCCGGGCTCCAGGCCAGCGAGTACACCTCATCGTGGTACACGGTTTCAGGCGAGACAGGTCGGCCCGTTGCGGCCTCATACGTGCGCACATGGCCGTTTTCAGTGCCGAGCGCGACCAGCTTGCCGTCTCGGCTCCAAGCGAGCGAAAGCACGGACTCCGGCGCTTCGATGGGCGGGGTAAGGGGCCTGCCGGTTGCCGCGTCCCAAATGCGCGCCGTGTGATCTTCCGAGCCGGTGAGGACGCGTTTGCCGTCGCGGCTCCACGCTCCTGCGATCACCGCGTCGCCGTGCGCGAGCGGCGGGGTGAGCTCACGGCCTGTGTCGGCGTCCCAGATACGGGCGGTGTTGTCGGTCGAGTAGGTCAGAATCTTGCGGCCGTCCGGGCTGTATTCCACCCCGTTTACGGCGGCGGTATGGCCGACCAGCGTAAAGCGGCTCCGGGCGCGCTGCTCGGTCAGCAGCTCAAAAGCGAGCGGAGCGGCCGGGTTCGCGCCCGGCTCCAGGCGCAGGCTTTGCGCGAGAAGGCGCAGCGCTTCCGGCCGGCTGCCGTCCTCGGCGAGCTGGTAGGCGCGGAGATAGTCGATATATGCCTCGGCATGGTTCGGTGCCGGCACTTGTTGGGCAAGGGAGGGCAAGAAAGCGCAAAGCAAGAAGGCGCGGAGAAAGTGTGTGGAAGGCATGGCGTCCGGAATCTGAAAGCGATGAAGGGCCGGGAGCAGCCTGCGTTAGCATACCTGGCGCACGGCTGATCCCGGCCTGAAAAAGAGCAGTTTCGGGCCGTCTTCCCGTTTCGGGAACGCGGCCCCATTTTGAACAGCTTAGTTAAGGGCGTACACCTCAAGTCCGCTCACCTTGGCGGCATCCACGGAGCCGTTAGTAAAGGAGACCGTGATGTTGCCGCTCGCGTTCGCGGTCGCCGTGAACTGCTCGACGATCGCGGTGTTCTGAGCTCCCGAGGCCGCGATGATGTCGAAGTTCTGCAGCACGGGAAGGCTGTTGATGGCGACGTTGAACATGCGCTGGCCCGGCTTGGAGAAGTAGAACTCCGCGAAGTGCAGACGCACCACGTAGCTCTTGCCGGGGTTGAGGTTCGGGAGAGTGTAGGTGAACGGACCGCCGGAGCGCTCGGTCTGGTAAACCGAACCCGGAGCGGGGCTCACCACCGCGGCGGTTGTGATGTTGTTACCCGTGCCGGAAACATTGCCGCCCGTCACGAACTGATCAGCCGCGTAGGGTGCGAAGGCGGCGGTATTTGCCGTGCTGCCCGCGTCGATCTGGTAAACCAGAGTGCCCGCGACCGGCGCACCCGGCGTGGTTTGAACCTCCGTCGCCGCCGGGGAAGCTCCGGAAGCATTGTTTGCCGTCACGGTGTAGTAATACGTGATCCCGTTGGTGAGGCCGGTATTGAGGAAATAAGTCCCCGTAATGCCGGTCGCGATCGGGCTGCCGCTCAGCTCCTGCCCCGGAGCGGTGCTGCGGTACACGTTGTAGGTGCCCGCCGGTCCATTGCCGGGCGTCCAGAGAAGTGAGGTTTGGCCGTTGCCTTCCGCGGCCTGCAGCTGCACAGGCTGGGCGGGTTTGGGCAGCGCGCCGCCGTTGGTCAAAAGCTCAAGACCGTTGACCTGCGGATTGTTGGCCCCGCCTGTCCCCGATACAAAGGCAACCGTGATCTGGCCGCCGTTCGGCCCGCTGACCGCCGTGGCCGTCACGGTCTGCACGTTGGCGATGTTCTTGCCCCCGGCAGCCGCGTAGATGTCGAAGCCCGTGAGTTGCTTTACTGGCTGGCCGTTGACGAGCACGCTGAAAACGCGCATCTTGGCCGCGGAGAAGTAGGTTTCGGCGAAGTGGAGGTTGAGGGTGTACGAGTCTCCGACAGTCAGACCCGGGAAGGTATAGGTGAACGTCCCGATGCGCGAGCTTTGGTACACAGCCGCGGGAGCCTGTGTCGCGTTCGTGATCGTGTTGCTGACGGTACCGCCGAAGCTGCCGCCGGAAACAAACCCGTCAGCAGCGAAGGGTGAAACCGCCGAGGCGGAGCCCGCATCGATGCGGTACACCGCTGACCCGGCGGGCGCGGTCGGCCCGGTAGGAGCCGTGGCGGCCGGAACGGTCGCGTTCTGCTCACCCGAGGGCGAGGAAATCGCGCCGGCGCTCGAAATCGCGGCGACCGTGTAGTAGTAGGTGGTTCCGGCAGCGACTTGGCTGTCGGTGTAGCTGGTGGCGGTGAAGCCGGACGCAAGCGGCGTTTGCGATTCCCCGCCCTTCGCGGTGCCTCGGTAAACGTTATAGGTAGCCGCGCCCGTGCTGCCGGTCCAGCTTAGCGCAATGGCCGAGCTGCTCGCGGACGCTTGTAGGTTGGTGGGTGCCGCAGGGGG
>CAXTUV010000394.1:0-3495 GCA_964247445.1 uncultured Acidobacteriaceae bacterium
CAGACGTGCCGACCCCAAAAAAGGCGACGCGGGCCGCCGCGCTCCTCCTCCCCTTTTCCGCCCTGTCGCAAGCCGGGCCGCCGCCGTCCAACGTCGGCACCTTTCCCCTCTCCGCGGTCCACGCGGGCCTGCACGGCACTGCATGGACGGTATTTGAGGGTCAAAAGCCCGAGCCGTTCGGCGTCGATATTCTCGGTGTTCTCAGGAATGCGACCGGCCCGGGAGAGGCTCTGATCCTGGCGCGGCTGACCGGCGCGAAAGCCGAATATACGGGCGTGGTCGCCGGTATGAGCGGCAGCCCGGTGTACATCGACGGCAAGCTCGTCGGCGCGCTCGCCTTCCGCATCGGCCAGTTCTCCAAGGAGCCCATCGGCGGCATCACTCCCAAGCCCGCCGCCTCCGGGCAGATTCAGCCCATCGAAACGCCGCGCGTCTTTTCCGGCTTTTCGCCTGAGGCGGTCGCATTGTGGAAGGAGCACGCCGCCGCGCTCCCGTTTGCGCCGGAAGCCGGCTTGGGCGGCGGCGGGCAAGCACAGGGCGAGCCCGACAAGCTGCCCCCGCTGGAGCCCGGCTCCGCGGTCAGCGCGCTGCTGGTCTCGGGCGACCTGGAAATCGCGGCCACCTGCACCGTAACCTACCTCGACCAGAATCATCTGCTCGCCTGCGGGCCCCCGCTCATGCAGTCCGGCGCGGTCAGCCAGCCCATGACCAAGGCCGATGTGGTGGCGACACTTGCTTCGCCGGCGGGTTCATTCAAGATCATCAACACCGGCGCGACGGTCGGTTCCTTCACGCAAGACCGCCAAACCGCGATCGGCGGCCTGCTCGGGTCTGCTGCCCGCACCATCCCCATGGACATCGCGCTCAACCGGGAAGGCGCGCGCAAAACCATCAAACTGCAAGTGCTCGACCAGCCGCAAATGACCCCGACAGTGATGCTGGTTTCGCTATTCCAGGCCATGCAGGAAGCGCCCGGCTATGCCGAGGAGGACAGC
The DNA here is from genome assembly GCA_964247445.1 of uncultured Acidobacteriaceae bacterium. Taxonomy (GTDB): domain Bacteria; phylum Acidobacteriota; class Terriglobia; order Terriglobales; family Acidobacteriaceae; genus EB88. The sequence continues at coordinate 996 of CAXTUV010000394.1, forward strand.
TATCGAGTGCGCGCGACTGTCCGCCTGCGGGGCGACTACCCACCGGTGGCGCTTGAAACGCTTTCCACGCCCGGTGCGGGCCTGCCCGCCAACCTCCAAGCCGCTCTTGGGCTGGCTGTGCGCTTCAACTCGATTTACAGCAGCACCGACCGGCAAACCGGCATCGCGGGCATCCAGGTCGCGGTCGATGTGCTGCCCGGTCGCCACGCCGAAACATTGAGCCGTGCGGTCCTCGAGCAGACCGAGTTCCACGCCGGGGACACGGTCACGGTCGCGGCCACGGTAAAGCCGTACCGGGGCGAAGAGCGGCAGGTGCGCATCCCCGTCAAGCTGCCCGCCGCTCTGCCCGAGGGCGAAGTACGCGTGCTCGTCAGCGATGGGCCCGCTCTCGACCGAGCGATCGCGGCGGGCCGGGGCGGCAGTCCTCCACTCACCGGCACACTCGACCAGCTGAACGCGCTCCATGACGACGACCGCCTGTATGTCACTCTGCTGCGGCCAGACGCGGGCATGACCGTGGAAGGACGCGCGCTCGATGCCCTGCCGCTTTCGGTGGCAAACCGCCTCCTGCCCGCGCACGCTCAGGACAAAGGCAGCCTCCACAATGAAAGCATTGACACGCTCGCGAGCGTCGGGCTCGACGCAAACTTTCAGGGCGAGCAAGTACTGACCCTGCACATTTCTGAGTAGGCTATAAACTTACCTAAGTGACCTTCCCTTTTCGAGCCTTGCTTCTGCTTCTGGCAACCGGTTCCTGCGCGGCGCAGGGCACGCACCTTTGGAATGAGTTGAGCCCCTCGGATTGGGAAAAGGGGACGGCCAAGGCAGTCGCGATCGGCAGCGATGGGACGCTGGCTTCCGGGTTTGATCTGGCTCCCCTAGCCCAGCTGGAAGCGGCGGATGTGTGGGCTGCCGTGAGTGACAAAGCCGGCAATGCATATCTGGCTACAGGCTCGCCCGCGCAGGTGGTGCGGGTCGCTCCGGACGGCAAGCAGAAAGTTCTCTTCACGACCAAGGACCTGAGCGTGCAAGCGCTCGCCGTGGGCCCGGACGGCGCGGTGTATGCCGCCGCGCTGCCCTCGGGCAAGGTGTATCGGTTGGACCCGAGCGCGACAGCGGATGAGACGAGCGCCAAGGTCGTGTTCGACCCCGCGCAGACCGAGGCGAAGCCGAAGTACATTTGGGCGATGGCATTTGACCCCGCGGGCCGCTTGCTGCTCGCGACCGGCGCGCCCGGGGCCGTCTACCGCGTCGGTGCCGCGAAGCCGGAGCTGGTGTACGAAAGCGACGAGCCGCACCTGCGGTCGCTTCTAGTCAAACCGAATGGCGAGATCCTGGCGGGCTCCGACGGCACCGGCCTGGTGTACAGCATCGACCCAGCCGGAAAAACATTTGCGGTTTACGAGGCAGGCCGGCGCGAGATCACGTCCCTCGCGCTCGGCCCCGCCGGCCAACTCTATGTCGCCGCGGTCGGCGACAAGGGCAAAGCCGGCACTATTCCCGCGCTGCCCGTCGGCGGTACCCCGCAAGCGCAAAACGCGACCGTGACGGTCACGATCGTACAGCCGGGCTCGACGCAAGCGGTCAGCAACAACGCCGCCGTGCCGGGAGGCTCCGAGGTCGACCTGATCTCCGCAAACTCAGCGGAGGCGCCCCGGCGCGTGTGGGCTTCGGGCGATGAGGTGGTGTACGCACTGCGCCCGACGCCCGCAGGCCTGCTTGCGGCCACTGGTAATCGCGGGCGCGTCTACCGCCTCCATGACGACGGGACTGTCGAAGACGTCGCGCACGCCGAAGCCGGGCAGGTCATCGGCTTCGCCGACGCGCCTGGCGGGCAGGTGTATCTCCCTACCGCGAACACCGGCAAACTGCTCCGCATGGGTTTGGAGCCCGTCGGCAAGGGCACAATGACCAGTGAGGTTTTCGACGCGGGCGAGCCCGCAACATGGGGCCGGGCAGAGGTCACGGGCTCCGGTTTCAGCCTCGAAACCCGAACCGGCAATGTTGACAATCCCGTGCGCGGCTGGACGGACTGGAAAATCGCGCAGCCCGGGGCAAGCGTCGGCCAATCCGGTGCACGCTTCGCGCAGTGGCGGCTCACCCTTCAGCCCGGCGGTCGCGTCAGCCAGGTCGGTCTCAACTACCTGCCCGCGAACGCCGCCCCGGTGGTCGATGAGATCCTGGCCGCGCCCGGCACGCGTGTCAGCGCCGCCGCCAACCAGCCCAGCCTGCCCCAGCAGGTGCAGCTCACTTTCGCCTCGCAAAGCGCGGGCACGGTCAACATCGACCAAAACAGCCCCCAAGCGCCCCTGGGCGGAATCAAGGACAAGACCGGCATCACGATTCGCTGGGCGGCGCACGATGATAACGGCGACGACCTCGAGTTCGCGTTGTACACGCGCGGCGAGGGAGACCCAACTTGGCGGCTGCTTAAGGACCACCTCACCGATCGCTTCTACAGCTTCGACGCGGCGCTTCTGCCGGACGGACCCTACAGGGC
>CAXTUV010000395.1:0-3481 GCA_964247445.1 uncultured Acidobacteriaceae bacterium
CGGGAACCCCTTGGGTTCGACGAAGAACGCGCTTCCCCGGGGTGAGATTTGAGAGCGACATAAACATGCTGTGCAGGACAGCGCCCGCAAACGGCTCTACGACCAGCTCCGGGGCTTGCGCGCCCGGCACGTGGCGAGGGTGCCTCCGTCAAAGGCTTGGCATACGCTGCTTGTACACAGCTTTCAAGGTGGAAAAGATGAACCGACGAGAGGTTTTGAAAGTGCTGGGGGTAACGGCGGGTGCCATGCTGCCCGCCGAGAGAGTGGCGCTGACTGCGGCTGCGGAGCAAGTTTCGCCGAAAGAGCCTCAACTCGCGACGCCCGTGCGGGCACTGGTCCGCCAAGGCGGTTCGCTTTACCAACTGATCGCGCTCACCGTGCCGTTTGAACAAACTCCTTCCGCGGTCATCCGTATCGACGGCTTAACCGTCGAAAGCAGCGGGATCAGTCGGGAAAGCAGGATTCCGGGCAGCAGCTTTGAATTGCTTGTTCCCCCGGTGGAAGCGCCGAAGCGGGTGATCGTCTCGGTCGAAGCGGACGGCGCGACTCGGAGCGAAACCGTGACGTTGCAACCCATTCGCAAGCTTCTGACGTACATCCTGCCCATGTCGCACCATGACCTCGGGTACACCGACCTGCAAGAAGCGGTGGAGGAGCGGCAGATCCGCAACATCACCCGGGGCATGGAGCTGGCGAGGATTACGGCGGACTACCCGGAAGGCGCACGCTTCGTGTGGAACCTTGAAGTGCTTTGGGCCGCGGATTTGTTCATGCAGAGGCAGCCCGAGGCCGAACGGGCCAAGTTTCTCGAAGCGATTCGCCTGGGGCAAATCGCCCTCAGCGGGGCGTATGCCAACGAGCTGACCGGGCTGTGCCGGCCCGAGGAGCTGTTGCGGCTTTTCCAGTACGGAACGTCGCTCGGCGCGCAGGCCGGAGTCAAGGTGGACTCCGCGATGATGAGCGACGTGCCCGGGTACACCTGGGGGACAGTTGCCGCCATGGCGCAAGCCGGAATCCGCTACTTTTCCGCCGCGCCGAACTACTTCGACCGCATCGGGACGTTCATGGCTTCGTGGCAGGACAAGCCTTTCTGGTGGGTCTCGCCTTCCGGCAAGGAGAAGGTGCTTGTGTGGGTGCCGTGGACCGGGTATGCCATGTCGCACATCAACCAGCTCAATGCCGACTGGGTGACGCGCTACCAAAACCGATTGGACGAGGTGCGCTACCCCTACGACATTTCACATATCCGATGGTCCGGGCACGGGGACAACGCCGCTCCCGATCCGGAGCTCTTCGAGTTCGTACGTTCGTGGAACGAAACCTTCGCGTGGCCCCGGTTCTCGATCGCGTCCACCGGCACGGCTTTCCGAGCCATGGAAGAAAGGTACGGGCCGGAGCTTCCCTCCATGCGCGGCGACCTTACTCCCTATTGGGAGGACGGAGCCGGCTCCTCGGCGCTTGAAACTGCGATGAACCGCAACGCGGCGGACCGGTTGACACAGGCTGAAGCGCTCGCGGCCATGCTGTCTCCCGCCGGTTACGACCCCGCAGCCTACAGCGAAGCCTGGCGGAATGTGCTGCTGTACTCGGAACATACCTGGGGGGCGTGGTGCAGCGTTTCCAACCCGGAAAGTTCTTTCACGAAAGAACAGTGGGCATTTAAGCGAAACTTCGCCGTGCAATCGGAAATAAAGTCCAAAGCCTTGCTGGCAGGTCTTCTCCGTGGAGAAGCTGCGCCGGCGGGAAACTCGGCGATTGACGTCTACAACTCCACGTCTTGGGATCGGACGGAGGTTGTTCTGCTTTCGCGCGAGCTGTCCGCCGGCGGCGATCACGTGACCGACAGCCACGGCCGTCCGGTTCCGTCGCAAAGGTTGTCCACGGGCGAGCTTGCGGTGTTGGTGACGGAGGTGCCGGCCTTCGGCAGCCGTCGGTACACGCTTGCCGCCAAGCGGGCGCTTGGGGTAGACGGCGCTGTCCGCGTTCACGACGGAGTTCTCGAAAATGGTAAGGTGCGCGCGGTCCTGGACCGGACCACAGGCGACCTGGTGGAGCTTACGCTGCATGGCAAGCCCGCGAACCTGGTGGACCGGGAGAGGGGTTCGCTGAACCAATACCTCTATATGCAGGGGCGCGACGCCGCGCATCTTGGACGCAGCGGTCCGGCCGTTCTTACGGTCGAGGAGCGTGGCCCGCTCGTCGCTTCGATACGCGTCGAGTCTGAAGCTCCGGGCTCCATAAAGCTGGTCCGGCGGGTACGCCTCGCCGCCGGGTCCGATGTGCTTGAGATCAGCAACTGTGTTGACAAAGCCCGCGTTCCGTTCGACCCCGATGCGGGCAAAGGCGGCCCGGGAGGGAGCTTCGCGCAAAGCGGCTCCAAGGAGAGCGTGCAGTTCGGGTTTCCCTTCCGAGTGCCTGATGGAAAGCTGGTGATGGATGTTCCGCTGGCCACGATGCGGCCTGAAATCGACCAACTGCCCGGCTCCTGCAAGAACTGGCTTCCTATCGGGCGATGGATCGACATATCGAGCGCGGAGCAAGGCGTGACATGGGCGACCCTGGACGCTCCCCTGGTGGAGCTTGGCGGCGTCACCGCGACCATGCTCGGCTCGCAAAGAGACCCTTCGGTGTGGCGCAAGCATATCGAACCTACCCAGGCCGTGTACTCCTGGGTGATGAACAACCATTGGGGCACAAACTACCGCGCGTACCAGGACGGCCCAGTTACATTTCGGTATGCGTTGCGCTTGCACCACGGCGCGCCTGCGGGCGCGGCGCACCGGTTCGCGATCGGCTTGTCCCAGCCGCTCCTGGTTTCCCCCTCTGTCGAACGCACAGTGCCGCCCGCTTCCTTGCTGCGCGTGTATCCAGCGGAGGTCTTGGTGCTGAGCCTGAAACCGAGCAGGGACGGCAAGGCCTGGATTATTCGCCTCCACGAGAGCTCCGGCGAACCCTGCAAAGCCAAGTTGGTGTGGGGACGGAAGGTCGGACAAACTTGGTTGAGCAATCTCGCGGAAGAGCAGCTTGTGCCTGCTGACGCCGCCATTGCCATGACCGGCTCGGCACTGATCACCCTGCGTGTCGAGCGTCTTTGATTTGACATTTCACGTCCGTCGCGATGCATCCGAGTCCAAGGTTCAGCATAGAAGCAAACTAGAGGCGCACCGGAGTGCTTCCGATGCGCCGCCTCCACCACTTGCTTATTTGGACGGATTGCTCTGCTTCGCAATCATCGTAAATGCACTCCTCACATCTGGATAACCCACCGTGGCGCTTCTGAACCAGTGTGGATGGATCTTCAGCCCAAGTGAAGGCTCTAAAGATGAACTAATCGGTTCAGCTTGGAGCAGATCGGGGGCGTGCTGAGGCAGGTTGAGATGATGGCGGAAGCTCTCCTGAGTGCGTAAAGTCACTCCGTTTCCGCGTAGTGGACGATCGGCCGCCAAACAACCTTCTCGTCCCGGATGGCGTTCATCCGCAC
>CAXTUV010000396.1:0-3472 GCA_964247445.1 uncultured Acidobacteriaceae bacterium
GCGCCGATGATCGCGACCTTGCGGATGGGCCTGGGAACACCGGCGGCCGCGGGCATGGTCAGGCGGTTTTGTCCTCGTTGAGCTTGGTGACGACGGAGTCGATGCTGGGCTCGGACTTTTGAAGGTACAGGCTGATGCGGGTGCGCTCTTCGTGGGTGAGCGAGGCCGACAACGCGAGGATGCGGCGGAGCGTGGTGGCTACATCATCTACATAATTCATCAAGCGGATCGCTTCGCCGGACAGTGGCATGGGGCTCCTCGGGGTTCTGGTGTCTCCCCAAGTATAGATGCGGCTGCATCCAAGCAACCCATGGACGCACAGAACTCGGACTGCCTTCGCTCGACCCTTGCCACCCCCGCCCGCACGCCGGGCGCGACCTACCGTTTGCAAATGCATGAGGAGTTTACGTTCGAGGACGCGGCGGCCATTGTGCCGTATCTGGAGCAGCTCGGCATCACCGACGCGTACCTTTCGCCGATCTTTGAAGCGCGGCCGCACTCGCGCCACGGATACGACGTGGCCCGGCACGACTGCTTGAACCCGGAGCTGGGGGGAGAGCCGGGTTTCGGGGTACTCACCGGCGCGCTGCGGGAGCGCTCGATGGGCCTGCTGCTCGACACGGTGCCGAACCACATGGGTGTGGGAAACCAGAGCGTGTGGTGGCAGGATGTGCTGGAAAATGGGCGGTCATCGGAGTTTTCCGGCTTTTTCGATATCGACTGGGAGCCGCTGAAGCCGGACATGCAGAACCGTCTGCTGCTGCCGATCCTGGGTAAGCAGTACGGGGAGGCCTTGGAGGCCGGCGAGCTCCAAGTCGCGTTTGAGGACGGGCGGGCGCTCTTGCAGTACTACGACCACACGATGCCGCTCGCGCCACGGCCCTTGCCGATGCTGTTTCCTCAGGAGAAGGATGAGGAGTGGGGTGTGACCCCGAAGTTCCGCGCACTCTTGGAAGAGTTGAAAACGTTGCCGCCGCATGAGAGCACGGACGCGGGAACGGTAGCCGGGCGGCGCGCCCGCCTGCGCGAGTTGAAGCCGCGCCTCGAAGCGATGCTTGCCGACGCTTCGCTCGCGCCTGTGCTGCAGAAGGCCGCGGAGGCGGTGAACGGAACGCCGGGCGATGCGCGCTCCTTCGACAAACTGCACACGCTTTTGGAGGCGCAGCCCTACCGTCTGGCGTATTGGCGCACCTCCAGCGAGCAGATCAACTACCGGCGGTTTTTCGATGTAAATGACCTGGTCGGGCTGCGGATGGAGAATCCCGAGGTGTTCGCGCGGACGCACTCACTCATCCGCAAGATGCTGGCCGATGGCGATGTGACCGGTCTGCGCATTGACCATTGCGACGGGATGTTTAACCCGCGGGTGTACCTCGAGCGCTTACAGCAACTGTGCGCGGCGGCGAAATGCTTTGGGCCGCTTGAAAGCGATGAGTCCCCGGCCGGTATGGAACAAGCCGTGCTCGATGCGACGCGCGATTCTGAATGGAAGACTTTGCCCCTGTACTGTGTGGTGGAGAAGATCCTAGAGCCGGGAGAAACCCTGCCGCAGGTATGGGCCGTGCAGGGCACTTCAGGCTATGACTTCGTTCACTTCGCGAACCAGTTCTTTATTCAGCCGCAGAACAAATCGCGGTTCGACGCGATCTATGCCGAGTTCATCGGCGGCCGCGTGAACCCGTCGCAGATTGTGTATGAGTCGAAGCGCAGCGTGATGTTGAACGCGCTCGCGAGCGAAACGCAGGTGCTGGTAAACCTGCTGTCGCATGTTGTGCGGGCGGACCGGCGGGTGCGCGACTTTACCGATGCGCTGCTGGAAACAGCGATTCGCGAGACCATCGCATGCTTCCCGATCTACCGAACGTATATTGACGAGCGCGGCGAGTACTCGGAGGAGGACAAGCGGACGATTCGCACGGCAATCCGCTTGGCCAAGCGGCGCAACCCGGGGGTCGATGCTTCGGCGTTTGATTACCTGCAACGGGTGCTGCTGTTGGAAGCGCGTCCGGAGGGGGACCAGGCGCAGATTTACTTCGCGCTCAAGTTCCAGCAGCTTACGGGTCCGGTCATGGCGAAGGGCGTCGAGGACACAAGCTTTTATGTGTACTACCGGTTCATCTCGTCGAACGAGGTGGGCTCGGCAATGGATGCATTCGGGCTGAAGCCTGAAACACTGCACAAGGCCAACGCGCAGCGGCTTGAGTTTACGCCGCATGCCATGCTCACGACTTCCACGCACGACACCAAGCGCAGCGAGGACGTGCGGAACCGGCTGAATGTGCTGTCGGAGATGCCGGACCGGTGGGAGCAGACCGTGCAAGGCTGGTCCAAGCAGTTCGCGCAGTTCAAGACCGAGCTCGAAGACGGTACGGTCGCGCCGGACGCGAATGAGGAATACCTGATCTATCAAACGATCGTAGGTGCTTGGCCTTGGATTGCGGCGGACCAGGAGAACTTCGCCGGACGGGTGAAGGAGTATCTGGCCAAAGCCCTGAGCGAAGGCAAGGTCAACGTGAGCTGGATCAATCCGCGGCCGGAGTACACGGAAGCCGTGCAGGGGTTTGCGGAGAAGCTGCTGGGGTCGGCTGAGTTCCTCAAAGCGTTGAACGAGCTGCTCGCGAGTGTACGGGTACACGGCGCGGTGAACTCATTGGCGCAGCTGGTGCTGAAGGCCTGCTCGCCGGGTGTTCCCGATTTTTATCAAGGAACCGATATGTGGGATTTGAGCTTGGTGGACCCGGACAACCGTCGCCCTGTCGACTATGAACATCGGATGCGGGTGCTTTCGGAGTTGGGCCAGGGCGCGCATCGGGACGTGCTCGGCACACTCGAGGATGGCCGGGTGAAGCTGTTCACCATGCAGCGGGTGCTGGGGGTGAGAAACGCGCACCGGCGTGCGTTTGACGAGGGTGCGTATGCGCCGGTCGAGGTGAGCGACCCGGAGCACGCGTTCGCGTTCCTGCGCGGGGGCGAGGTGCTGGTGGTGATCCCTCGGTTCACTCACACGTTGAGCGGGGGTAGGCCGGAGATGCCGCTTGGAGGGGCTTGGGACGGAAAGCATGTGCAATTGCCCAAGGGGGAGTGGGTGGATGCATTCACGGGCGCGGCGGTCACGGGCGGCACTGTAGAGCTGGCGAAGCTGTTCGGAGAGTTTCCGGTGGCGGTGCTCACACGTAAAGCATGACGGGAAAGCCTATCCGTCGCGCATGCTTACCGACCGTCGCGAGGCAGGCCGGGAACGGAGGTTCCATGCCGCCGCGGCGCGGATGAGTTCTTTGAAAGCGGCGGCGTTTATCAGATCACCTTCGCGGAGATCGATCGCGCGCCGCACATTCCCGTCCAGGCTGGAGTTAAACATTCCGAAAGGATCATCGAGCGACGCCCCTTTGGCAAACGTCAGCTTGACTTTGTCCCTGTACGCCTCGCCGGTGCACACAATGCCGCCGTGCGACCAAACGGGAGTGCCCCGCCA
>CAXTUV010000397.1:0-3468 GCA_964247445.1 uncultured Acidobacteriaceae bacterium
GAGGCATTCTGTGTGACGATTCTCCGCGTTTCCCGGCTCGCGCTGCTGGCGGCGGTTGCCGGGAGTGGACCGGCGATGCTCCATGCCGGGCGGGGCGGCGTTTACCTTCGGGAGCGCGGGGCGGAACGTCTTCTCGACATCGCGGAAACTTCTGCCTTCGCCGCGGAGCCGGTCGTGATCGCGGAGGAAAGCCTGGCTGGCATGTTCCGGCATGCACAGCGAGTTCCCGCGCTAACCGCTGCCGATGCGCTCCGGTTCGCATTGCCGCGTGTACTGGCGGGCGTTTGGGATGAGGCCGATACGCTAGACGCACACTACCTGTGGCGCACGGACCAGATGCTGAAAGCTCCGGCATGATACGCGTGCGCCCGATGCTTGAGGGCGATTTGCCCGCGGTACTCGCGATTGCCGCGGCAACGCCGACCGCGCCGCACTGGCCTGAATTTGAGTGGAAGCGGCTGCTCGCCGCGTGCCGGAGTGAGCCGGATCGCCGGGCGGCCTGGGTCGCGGGCGAGCCCGGCGCGGAGGTGCGCGGGTTTGCCGTTGCCGTCTGCGTCGCGGACATGGTTGAGCTGGAATCTGTTGTCACCGCCCCTCCGCACCGCCGCCAAGGGGTTGGAGTCGAGCTTCTGCAAGCCGCCGTGACCTGGGCCGGCGCCGCGGGCGCGCGAAAGCTGCTGCTTGAGGTTCGCGCCTCCAACCATCCGGCCCTGAGCCTGTATGAGCAGTTCGGTTTCGCGCGCGACGGCACACGCCCGCGCTACTATCGCAATCCGGATGAGGACGCCGTGCTGCTCAGTCTCGTTTTGGAACCGGCGGCCCAAATTGGAAACGGCGCGAAAAGCTCGGTGCTTGAAAGCCCCATGAAAAAGCGGGGATCCCCCTTATAATCAGCAGAATGGTGCGTGACGGTTATCTTTACGGGGCATCGCTGCTCCTGGTTGCGATCGTGGTCGCGGCTCTGACGCAGGTGTGGTGGTGGAGCCTGCTTCCGCTCGGGTTCGCGGCTTTCTTCCTGTGGTTTTTTCGCGACCCCAAACGCGCGATTCCTTCGGGCGAAGGTTTGGTGGTTTCGCCAGCTGACGGCAAGGTGACCAGCGTTGAGCGCATCCAAGCTCCGTCCGGCGAGCGCACCCGTATTTCGATTTTCCTCAGCGTTTTCAATGTGCACGTCAACCGCGCTCCGGTCGACGGCGTCGTGCGCGAGGTGCGCTACCAGCGCGGGGCGTTCGTCAACGCGATGGACGCGGCCTCGGCCGACCGCAACGAGCAGAATATCTGCGTGATGGAAGCCGCGGACGGCTACCAGGTTGTGTTCAAGCAGATTGCGGGACTGCTGGCTCGGCGCATTGTTTTTAAGCAGGCAGTCGGCGACCGGCTGGCGCGCGGGCAGCGGGTCGGCCTTATCAAATTCGGCTCGCGTACAGATCTCATTCTGCCCGGGGACGCTGAAGTGCGCGTCGCGCCGGGTGAGGTGGTCAAGGGCGGCAGCTCCGTATTGGCCTATGTCGCTCCGGCAGGCCGGCCGCAGGCGCGGGTGAGCGTGGCCCCCGGTACGGCGGTGGAATCTCCCCGGTGAACGAGCAGCCGCAGCGCCTCGGCCCGGTCCCGATGCCTGGGCGCGCGCCGCGCCGCAGGGCGCGCGGCATGTTCATCCTGCCTTCGCTGTTTACCGCGGGCAATATCGCGGCGGGCTATTACGCCATCACGCAAAGCCTGGCGGGCTCCACGCTGGAGCCGCAGCACTTTGATTACGCCGCGCTCGCCATCGGTTTCGCGATCCCGTTCGACACGCTCGACGGACGCATCGCGCGCATGACCAACACCACCAGCGATTTCGGCAAGGAGCTCGATTCGCTGGCGGACGTAATCACGTTCGGCGTAGCGCCCTCGCTGCTGGCCTACTGCTGGGGATTCGCCATGCTGCCCCATTCGCTTCCCCATGAGCTGCGGCACAAGCTGGTGAACCTGGGGGCGCTGCTTTGCTTTCTTTTCTTGATTTGCGGCGCGGCGCGGCTGGCCCGCTTCAACAGCATGGGTTCGCCGCAGCCGAAAAATCCCGGCCGGCCTGGGCGCAAGTACTTTGTCGGTATGCCAATCCCGGCGGCGGCGGGGGCGATCGCGGCCGTGGTGCACTTTTTCAGCGGCATCCCGGTTTCCGTGCACTGGGTTTCGCTGCTTTGGGGCGGGTATGTCGCCGCGATCGGCTTCCTGATGGTCAGCACCTGGCGCTTTTGGAGCGGCAAGGAGATGGACCTGGCCAGCGCGCACCCCTTCCGCTGGATCGTGCTGCTGGGCGCGTTCCTGTACGCGCTCGTGTTTTTCTCGCAGTACCTGCTTGCGGCCATTGCCCTGATCTATATGTTTTCAGGCGTGCTGGCACGGTTGGCGTATGGTTGGCAGCGAAGATTGGGCGCGGACCAGCCGCGCCGCGCTTAAGGAACGGACGGCATGCCGGGTAGGGAACGAATCGCGATTGTGGGAGCGGGTACGCTGAAGGGCAAGGAACTGGCGGAGGCGCTGGAGGACAGCTCTTTTACGTCGGCGGATTTGCTGCTGATGGATGACGAGGAAGCACTGGGACAGATCGAGACCGTAGGCGACGAGGTGACAGTTGTCCAGGCCATCGAGGAGGACTCATTCATTGGCGTGGATTACGTCTTTTTCACGGGTGCGCCCTCGCTGACACAAACCCATTGGCGGACCGCGGTCGAGGCGCGGGCCAGTGTGATTGACCTTTCGGGCGCGCTTGAGGGGGAAGCCGGCGTCCTCGTCACAGCGCCATGGGTGCGCGACGCGGTGGACAACCCGTCGACGCCGGTTCCGGACCTTCACACCCCGGCGCTTGTTTCCGCGCATATCGCGGCGTCGGTCCTGGGGCTGCTGCTGGCGCGTGTGCAGGATGTGGGCGCGGTGCGCGGCGCTTGGGCCACGGTGCATGAGCCGGCGTCTGAACACGGTCGCGCGGCGGTGGACGAACTGCACCAGCAAACGGTCACGCTGCTCAATTTCCAGAGCATGCCGAAGGACGTGTATGACACGCAGGTGGCGTTTAACATCACGCCCGCGCTGGGCGAGGCTTCCCGGGTGGACCTCCACGCGATTGAAGTCCGCATCCGGCACCACTACGAGCTGCTCTCGGGCGGACGCTTGCCCCGGCTCGGCGTGCAACTGGTGCAGGCACCGGCCTTCCACGGCTACTGCTTGTCTTTAGGCGTCGAGTTGGAGCAGCCCGCCGCGATGGAGCACCTGGAAGCCGCGCTTGCCGGCGACCACGTGGATATCGCGGTCGGCGACACGGACCCGCCCAGCAACCTGAGCTGCGCCGGCCAGGAGGACATCTTCGTCCGCCTGCGGGCGGCGGATGCCGGCGATGGCCCGCAAACCCACTTTTGGGTTTGGGCGGCGTTCGATAACCTGAAGCTCGGTTCGCTTCAGGCAATCGCCTGCGCGGGGGAGTTGGGGAAG
>CAXTUV010000398.1:0-3467 GCA_964247445.1 uncultured Acidobacteriaceae bacterium
AACCAGGGCCAAAGGGCGAGCTTGCCGTAGTCGCCCGGGCCTTGAGGAAACAGCCAAGTCGTGATGAGCAACATCTGCGGCGGGTGGGCGAGGGTGGCGGCCTCAAAGCGCCCCTGCGCCCAGATCACCGCTGGCGGCGCGGGCCAGCCCTGTGCCGGGCCGGAGTACGGAATGCCCCACGGCGAGGGCGTTTGCGGAAACAGGAACTCGTCATAAAGATTCCCGGTCGCCTGCCGCTTGCCGAGGGAAAGCAGCGCGTCCGTGCAGCCGGAGACCGCATCCATGCACTGCACCTCACCATCCGGGAAGGGTCGCAGCGCCATTTCCATTGCCGCGACGACAGGTACAGACCAAGCCGCGCGCGAGGCGGCCCGCAGCCAGGAATGGTCGGCGACGAACACTCCCAGCACAAGCCCCGCCACCCCCGCAAGCCGCAGAAACGGTCGCGGTGCGCGGCTCGCGGCCTCGAACTCGAGCGCCATGGAGACCAGCAAAAACGCCGTACACGGGTAAACCTGGTAGGGGTAGCCCTTGCCCTGAGCGAGATACGAGGCCAGCCCGAGCAGCGCGGCAGCCCCAAGCACAACACGCTCGGGAAGGTGAGGATTGGAGCGGCTGCCCAAGGAGAAGATCAGAGTGACCAGAAGCAGACCGAGCAGTTCGCGCAACGGCCGGCCGGCCAATACGGCGAGCAAGCGCGGGAGGCTCGCGTCGCCCAGCCGCGCATGGTAGGGCAGCGCATCGGTAAGCACCTCTTTCCAAGCCGCAAAGGCGTGCCATCGCGCGACGAACGCGGCCGCTCCCAGCAGCGGCAACAGAAATGCACTGGCTGCAACCAATGCGCGCTTGCGCGGGAGCCAAAGGAAAAACACCAACCAAAGCAGCGCAAACGGTTTAAAAGTCACGGCCGCCCCGATCGAAACTCCCGCAAGAACGACCCATCCCAGGCTGTGCGAGCGCCTTGCCGCGATCACCCCGGCAACACCCCACAGCAGCAGCGCGGCCATCCACAAGTCCCGCTGCCCGGCCTGCCCGATTCCGTCCGCCCCGTGCGAAAGCGCCAAGAGGCAGGCAGCCCACAGCGCGGGAAACCATCGCCGCCGCCCAGCAATCGCGAACATCGCACTCCCGGCCGATCCGACCGCGAGCCAGTCCATCGCACGCCACATCGCCGGCTGGGAAACATGCAGCAGCGCGGCCAGCCGCATGGACGCCCACTCCGGAGCATACGCGCCGGGCAGGTTGATGTCGCCGATGTCGCGGTACGGCGCAAGCCCCCGGTCCATCAAAAACACCACATAGTGCATCAGCGCCGCGTCATTCACCAACGGCCAACCCCGGCTCCGCCAGGCGTATAGAGCCGTGCAGGCCAGCAGAAGAGCCGCGCCCGCGAGCCGCATCGCCCGCCCTAAAGTGAGTTTCGTCCCCACTTCTTCACCGTATCTTGTTTGCGGCACCGAAACAGTTTGCGATACTAGGCCGTACCTCCTCTGCTTTACGACTCCCGCGCGCGCCCAGGAGGCTTGCCATGTCCGCGAAATACATTTTTGTCACCGGTGGGGTTGTTTCCTCACTCGGCAAGGGCTTAGCCGCGGCCTCCATCGGCTGCCTGCTCGAAAGCCGCGGGATGCGCGTGAACTTAATGAAGTTCGACCCGTACCTGAATGTGGACCCCGGGACGATGTCGCCCTTCCAGCACGGCGAGGTGTTTGTCACCGACGACGGCGCGGAAACCGACTTGGACTTGGGCCACTACGAGCGGTTCACCCACGCCAAGCTGACGCGCGACAACAACCTGACCACCGGCCGCATTTACGAGCAGATCATCACCAAGGAGCGCCGGGGCGACTACCTGGGCAAGACCGTCCAGGTCATCCCGCACGTCACCAACGAGATCAAGGCGGCGATGCGCAAGGTGGCGGGGCGCGCGGACGGGAGTGCGCCGGCGGACGTGACCATCGTCGAGATCGGCGGCACAGTCGGCGACATCGAGTCGCAACCGTTCCTTGAAGCGATCCGGCAGATGCGGCAGGAGCTCGGCCGCGAAAACACAGTGTTCATCCATGTCACGCTCGTCCCCTGGATCGGCGCGGCGCAGGAGCTCAAAACCAAGCCCACCCAGCACTCGGTCAAGGAAATGCTCTCGATCGGCATCCAGCCTGACATCCTTCTGTGCCGGTCGGACCGCGCCCTGAGCCATGAAATCAAGAGCAAGATCGCGCTGTTCTGCAATCTCGAGGAGAGGGCCGTGGTCGCGGCGCGGGATGTGGATTCCATCTACGAGGTGCCGCTCAGCTTCGCCGAGGAAGGGGTGGACTCGCTGGTCCTCAAGTACCTGCACCTGGAACCGCATCCCTCGGACCTGAGCGCCTGGCGCGCGCTGCTCGACCATGCCTACCATCCACGAGACGAAGTCTCGATCGCCATCGTGGGCAAGTATGTGGAATACGAGGATTCGTACAAGTCGCTCAAGGAAGCCCTGACCCATGGCGCGCTGAAGCATGGGCTGCGCCTACGCGTGACCTGGCTGGAGGCGGAAGGCTTGGAAGGCGGCGACGCGGCTGAACAGCTCGCGGGCTTCGACGGCATCCTGGTGCCCGGGGGCTTCGGCAAGCGCGGTATCGAGGGCATGCTGGGCGCGATCCGCCATGCGCGAGAAACCGGAACGCCCTACCTGGGCATCTGCCTAGGCATGCAAACCGCTTGCATTGAGTACGCGCGCAATGTGTGCGGGCTGCGCGGCGCAAACTCCAGTGAGTTCGACCCGGCCACGCCGCACCGCATCATTTACAAGCTGCGCGAGCTGACCGGTGTGGAGGAGATGGGCGGCACCATGCGTCTCGGTGCGTGGGAGTGCGTACTCGAAGCCGATTCGCTCGCCGCGCAGGCCTACGGAACCACCGAGGTGAGCGAGCGCCACCGCCATCGTTACGAGTTCAACCGTGAGTATGAGCCTGTGCTGACCGGCGCGGGGCTGCGGATCACAGGCACCTCGCCGGACGGCACCTACGTCGAGGTGGTGGAAGCGCCCGGGCACCCCTTCTTCGTCGCTTGCCAGTTCCACCCCGAGTTCAAGTCAAAGCCCCTCGAGCCGCATCCGCTGTTCGCGGCCTTTGTGGAAGCAAGCTACCGGCACCGCGTGCGCGAAACGGAAGAGGTGGAAGTGGAGCCCTCTGCCGTTTCGCTCTAAGGGCAGCTCTGCCGGTAGGGTCTTCCTTACGCAGCTCATCGATGGGCAGGCTGCATACGCGGTGCGTGCTCAGTCTTAACGCCTTAGGTCGGGTTGGACTCTTCGCCCGCCGCGTGATTTGAGATACCTTGCGCACTCGGGTCGACCGGTTCACGGCGGCCTGCTTCATCCTCGGTAATTCCCTCCACCGGATGCGAGCCGTGCCGCGCGCTGGGCGCATGCGCCGGGCCGCGGTTCGTCGCGGGCTGGGCACCGTCATATCCCGCGGCCAGCGCCT
>CAXTUV010000399.1:0-3466 GCA_964247445.1 uncultured Acidobacteriaceae bacterium
CTCCGGAGGCGCTTCGGGCGGCGGTTCAAAGACGAGCGAAGGCGGCAGCTCCACCTCGAACGCGGGCGAGACGACCATCCTTCTCAGCCCTGACGAACTGCGCCTGGGCGGCATACGCATCGCGGACGTGCAGCCGCGTTCCGTGCCGCGCACGCTTTCCGTACCCAGCCAGGTGATGACGAACGAGCTGGCGACCGCGCACAGCGCAACCTACCCCGACGGTCGCGTGGTCGACGTGACCGCCGCGCCCGGCGACCGGGTGCGCCCCGGGCAGGTGCTGGCGCATCTCCACTCGCACATCGTCCATGAAACTGTGGGCGCGCTCGCGACGGATTACGCCAACGAGCGCCGTGCGCAAGCGGCCGTCGCGTATACCCAAACCAAGCGCGACCGCTACGCGCACCTGTACCAAATCCAAGCGGCCTCGCTCGAGCAGCAGCAAAGCGCGAATCAAGAGTTGGTGCAAGCGCAAACCGACCTCGCGGCGGCGAACGCGGCGGTCATCCAGGAGCGCGCGCACCTAGCGGACGTCCTCCAAATCTCTGACGAGATGGTCACGCCTGAAACCATCTACACCTACGAAGATGTGCCGATCAAATCGCCCATCGCGGGCACGGTGCTGGTCCGTGACATTACGCCCGGCGGGGTGATGCAGCTGGGGGACGAAGCATTTGCGGTCGCGAACCTCCGTACGGTCTGGGATCTCGCTTCCGTGAACCAGGCCGACCTCGGCTTCCTGCGCGTGGGTCAAAGCGCCGCGGTCCGCACCGATGCCTGGCCGGGCGAAACCTTCACGGGTCGCGTCACCCTGATTGGCGCGGTCCTTGATCCGGCGACCCGCACGGTGCAGGTCCGTATCACGCTCTCCAACGCGGAAGGGAAGTTGAAACCGCAGATGTTTTCAACCGCGACCATCGACGAAACGGCGACTCGGCAGGCGCTGTTTGTGCCCCAGGATGCACTGCAGACCATCGACTCTCTTCCGGTGGTCTTTGTCACCGCGGATGGGCAGCACTTTACCGCGCGCACGGTGCGCACCGCCCCGCCGGTCGGGGGTGAGGTCGAGGTAACCGAGGGGCTCCGGCCGGGTGAGCACGTAGCCGTCGCCGGCGCGTTCATGCTTAAGTCGGCGCTGCTCAAGAGCACGATCGGGGATGATTGACGGCGGAAAAGCCCGGTCGGCTGGAGAGCAGCTCCGTCCGCATCCTAGCTGGGACAAGGAGTAGCCGATGGAGGTACAAACTCCCGCGACCACGTATGTGCGCTATACGGACGGCGTCGAAACGATCGATCCCGGCGAGCAGGAAACATTTGCGAAGATTATCGCGGCTATGGGTGCCGGCGGCGTGCAAACGCGGGAGCGGCTCGGCCGTTCGATTCGGACCTCGCATGCGAAGGCGCACGCGCTGCTCAAAGGCGAGCTGCGGGTCCACGCGGGGCTGCCCGAGCACCTGCGGCAGGGGCTGTTCGCCGAGCCGCGCAGCTATGGCGTGATCGCGCGGCTGGCGCATGTGCCGGGCGACCTGGATGACGACCGCAAAGTTTCCGGTCCGCGCGGCATGTCCTTGAAAGTACTCGGGGTGGAAGGCGAGATGCTGCCCGGCCACGGGGGCCAAGCCACGCAGGATTGGGTCCTGGATACGGGCAAGGTCTTCAACGCCATCGGCGCGAAAACCTTTCTCGCGCAGATATCGCCGGTCGAGCACTTCGCACCGAAGATTCCGCAAACCGTGAAGGGCGCGCTCACCGCGACCGCGCTTGCCGGGAACACCATGCTCCATGCGGTTGGGGGCGACTCGGCGGCGCTCGACTTCTTCGGGCACCCGTTTCTCCACCCGCTGGTGGAGGCGTATTACAGCCAGGCCCCGATCCGCTACGGCGCGTACATCGCGAAGCTGAATGCCGCCCCTACGCCGGAGACCGTGGAGGCCGCCGCGCACCAAGCCTTCAAACCGGAGGATTACGACGGCTTGCGCACGACCGTGACAGCCTTCTTTCGCGAGCATCCGGCGGAGTTCACGGTCGGCATCCAGCTCTGCACAAACCTCAGGCGCATGCCGATCGAAGAAGCCAACCAGGAATGGCCGGAGAACGAAAGTCCGTACCTCCCGGTCGCGATCCTCAGCTTCGCTGTGCAGGACGCGTGGAGCCCGGCGCGGGTGCGGTTCGTGGACGAGGAGCTGAGCTTTTGCCCGTCGCACTCGCTCGCCGCGCACCGCCCGCTCGGCTCCATCATGCGGGCGCGCATGGCGGCATACGAGGCGCTCGGGCGCAGGCGTCTGGAGGAAAACGGCATCACGATGCGCGAGCCGCACGAAATTGGGGAGCTGCCGGATTAGCGCTTTGCGATAGCTGCCCTCCGGTCGAGGTGTCCGGAATCGGACACGGTGTCCGGAAATGGACGGTTTGGAGCTAGAGCTTTGTTGTGGAATGAGTAACTTACGTACACCCCAGTTTGGCCCTTGAAATGCGAGTACAGGGGTGTACCACTCAGGAGCCCGCCTATGCTCGCCGACCTTCGTTTCGCCCTCCGCCAGCTCCGCCGCTCGCCCGGCTTCGCGCTCACCGTCGTGCTCACGCTCGCGCTCGGCGTGGGTGCGAACGCGGTCGTGTTCTCGGTGTTGAACGCGCTGATCCTTAAGCCGCTGCTCGTGCCCAAGGGCGAGCTGTTTCTGAACCGGGCGGATGCCCACAATCCGTCCTCGTCCTCCTCGGCCAATCAGTCGTACCCGGATTACAAGGACATCCGCGATGGAAACCGAAGCTTCTCAGGCACGGTCGCTTACCGGCTCGACCGGGTTGGGGCCAGCCTGGGCGGAGCGCACCCGGAAACCAAGAGCAGCTGGTTTCTCACGGCGTCGGAAAACTACTTCGACGTGCTCGGCGTCCGGCCGATGCTTGGGCGGTATTTTCATGCTGCCGACGCGCGCGGGCCCGGCTCCGCGCCCTACGTCGTGCTCAGCTACAGCTTTTGGCAGGGTTTCGCTCATGGCGACCGCTCGATTGTCGGCCGTACCGTCTACCTGAATAAACATCCGTTCACGGTGCTCGGCGTCGCGCCACAGGGCTTTAACGGTACGGAGCTGATGTTTACGCCCGACTTTTGGGTGCCGCTCTCGCAAATAACAACGGTTACAGCCTTTGACGAGGCTGAATACCGGGGCAGCCGAGGCATGTGGGTGCTGGGCCGCTTGCGCGACGGGGTGAGCGAGGCGCAGGCCGGGGCGGACCTGCGCGGAATCGCGAGCCGCCTGGCCGCCGAGTACAAGGAGGACGAGGGCGGCACCATCCGGCTTTCGCGCCCCGGCTTGATCGGCGAAACATTCGGCAGCCCGGTGCGGGCGTTTCTGTTCGGCGTCACGCTGCTGGCCGTGCTGGTGCTCGCGGCGGCCTGCGCGAACCTGGGCGGGCTGTTCGCGGCGCGCGCTTCCGACCGCGCGCGCGAGCTGGCATTGCGGCTGGCGCT
>CAXTUV010000400.1:0-3444 GCA_964247445.1 uncultured Acidobacteriaceae bacterium
GGAATGAGCTCCACGCAATCCTTGAGCACGGCCATCATGCCTAGGCCGAGCAGGTCGACTTTGATCAAACCCATGTCCGTGCAGTCGTCCTTGTCCCACTGGATCACGTTGCGGCCCGGCATGCTCGCGGGCTCGATCGGCACCACCGACGCGAGCTGGCCTTCGGCGATGACCATGCCGCCCGAGTGCTGCCCCAAGTGCCGCGGCAGATCGAGCATGCGGATCGAAAGCTCCAGGTACTTGGCGATGCGCGGGTGATGGAGGTCGAAGCCGGCCTCACGGAACTGGTGCGCCATGGTGTCGGTCGGCCCTTTCCACTCCCACGAGCCGACCAGGCGCGTGAGCCGGGTCTGCATGTCGGCATCGAAGCCGAGAACCTTACCGACCTCGCGCGCGGCGGAGCGGCCCCGGTAGGTAATCACGTTCGCGCACATGGCCGCGCCGAGCTTGCCGTAGCGCTCGTACATGTACTGGATGGCGCGCTCGCGGTCGTCCCCCGACGGCAGGTCGAGGTCAATGTCCGGCCACTCGCCCCGCACCTCGGACAGGAAGCGTTCGAACAGCAAATCCATACCGACCGGGTCGACCGCTGTGATGCCGAGCGCGTAGCAGACGGCGGAGTTGGCGGCAGAGCCCCGGCCCTGTACCAGAATGCCGTGGGCGCGGCAGAACTCGACGATGTCCCACACGATCAGGAAGTAGCCCGCGAGCCCGAGCTTGGTGATGAGGGCCAGCTCCTTCGCAACCTGCGCGTCCGCGCGGTCACGAAGACTCGCGGACGCCTTACACCCGTACCTGCGTGCGACGCCCTCCAGCGTGCGCTTGCGCAGGAAAGAGTCCATCGTGTCCGCATCTCCGACCGGGTAGCGGGGGAACTCGTAACCCATGTTCTTCATTTCGAACTGAAGCCGGTTGGACAGCTCGCCAGTCACGGCGACGGCCTCGGGCAGATCGTGAAAGAGCGCGGCCATCTCCGCCGCCGGATGGAGGCAGCGCTTGCTGTTGGGCTGGAGCAGCAGCCCGGCCTCGTCGAGCGAGCAGCCGTGGCGGACGGCGGTCAGCACGTCGAGGATTTCGCGCTCAAACGCGGTGGCCATATTCACGCCGTTGGTGGCGAGCAGGGGCAGGCGGAACTCGCGGGCGAGCGCGACAGCGGCCTGGTTGCGCGCTTCCTGCTCGCAAAGCCCATGGCGCTGCAACTCAACGTATACGTTGTGCGAGCCGAAAGTTTGAACCAGGCGCGCAAGCGTGCTGCGGCCTTCCTCCATGCCGCCCCGCGCGAGCGAGGCTGCCAGCGGGCCTTCGTCCCCGCCGGTCAGGCAGATCAGCCCCGCGGCATGCTCTTTGATCTTGCGGAAAGCGGCCACACCGTCGCCTTTTGTGCGCTGCTTGAGCTTGTAGCCGGTAATCAGCCGCGAAAGGTTCCGGTAGCCGGTCTGTGACTCGCACAAGAGCGCGAGCCGCACGGGGCGCTCCGGAACCGTGTGGGGCTGCCATGCGGGCGGCTGCAGCTGCGCCCCGAACCCTTCCACCGAAACCTCGGCGCCGATATGGGCGCGCAGCCCGAGCTTCTGGGCGCTTGTGTACAGCCGGGGGGCACCGTACAGCCCGTCCCGGTCGAGGATGGCGAGCGCGGGCAGCCCGAGGTTGGCCGCCTGCTGCGCCATGGCCTCGGGCAGGGACGCGCCCTCAAGGAACGAGAACGCGGAGCGGGCGTGGAGCTCGACGTACCCCTCAGTCATACAACCCCGCCACGAACCAGCCTTGCGCGGTGTGCTCCAGGCGCAGAGTCTGCGCCGGCTCGGCTGTTGCCACGTCCCACAGTTCGCTATCCCAGGCCTGCCCATCCCACCATGAGCCGCTTGTGTGCCAAGGCCCTGCTGCGTCCGCGATGGGGAGCCGTGCGCCCTGCCAGAGAAGCATGCGCGGCCGGCCTTGCTCGCAGGCGACGCGCACGGGCTGCGTGGGGCGGAACACGCGGAGCGCCAGGCGGGCAGCCGGGCAGCTCGATACATGCAGCGCAGCAGGCGGGCGTGCCTGCGGTTGAAAGAAAACGAGGCTGAAGTTTTCTTCGCGATGGCTGTTTTCAAGCACGGGCGAGCCGACATTCACCTCGCCCGCGACCCGCTTCAACCGCGCGAGCAGCAGGTCCAGATTGTCCGGCTCAGGGAATTGTGCTTGGAATAGCCCGCGCTGGGCTGTCGGCGGCTCGGCAGGCTCGGCATCGAGCGTAACGCCCAGAATCCCGGCTTGCGGCGGTTTGGCTTGCAGCTCCAGGTTGAGCAGCTTGAGCAGCAGCTCGCGGCTCGTGGTCGGGAGCGCCGGGCTCACCCGGACCTCATGGGCAGTGCCGCCTTCGAGCGCGAGCGTCAGCCGCGCCGAGCGCACGGCGTAAGCCCGCTCGCGGGCTCTTTGAAGAACCGCCTCTAGCATGGGCGAGAGCACAAAAAGCAGCGACTCGAGCAGTGCGACCGGCGCGTCGAGCGCCACGGTTTCAGAAAGTCGGAAAGCCGGCGCCTCGGGCACCAGGAGGTGCTCGGCCTCGCCCCAAGCGGCTGACCAGCGCGGCTTCAGGCAGCGCCGCCAATTGGCCGAGCGTGTGAATGCCCCATCGGGCAAGCGTGGCCTGCGTCTTTGGGTCGCAGGGAAGAAGCGAAGCAGACAGCGGAGCGAGCTTCGCGCGAAGGTCCCGCGGGTCGGCGCAAATTACACCTTTGCCGCTTCGCGCGAGCAGTAGCGCGGCTTCGGCGTTCGGCGCGGCACCGATGCCTGCCGCAAACCCTTCAACAGCCAGCGCGGTACGCAGTTTCCGGGCGTAGTTCTCGATCGTGCCGAAGAGCGTGCCGGTCCCGGAGCTGTCGAGCACGAGCGCCGCCGCAAGCTGCCGGCCGCCGCCGTAGCTGTTCGCCGGGGAAGCCGCGGCTTTGACGCGCGGGGAAAAGCGTTCCGCGATTTCCAGCGCCGCCGCGAAAGCAGCCTGTTCCTGGCCGACCTGCCGCGCTTGGAATAGGGCGGGGCAAACGGCCTCGGCCTGCGCCCGGCTCATGCCGTGCTCCATGCCGGCTGCCCGCGCCGGCATATTGAGCGAGGCGACCGTCTCCTGCGGCGGCACCCCTGCAAGTACAGCGACCGGCTGCCCGCGCAGCCGCGATGAGCCGCGCAGCCAGGCCGCGGCGGGGAACTCCGGGATGTGGACGGCGACATAGGACATAGCGGCTAGCTCCCGGCGGCCCGCATCCAGGACGGGGCCGCGCTCCAGTGCGCGCTCCGTCCCGGTGCCTTGCCCCAGGCCGGCCCGGTGCGCTGCCGGGCTATTTCCGCGGTGAACGCAGCTTCTGTGAGCAGTTTTCCGGACAGGGACGGCGCGGTCGCGCGGCACTCAAGAACACACGCCGCGCTCGACCGGGCGCAGGGCTCCCGAGTAAGCAGCAGCAGGATGGCATC
>CAXTUV010000401.1:0-3431 GCA_964247445.1 uncultured Acidobacteriaceae bacterium
GGCTCGCCGCTGACCGGAGCCGGGTTGGGCGCGGCGGCGGGCGGGGTTACGGGATTGGTCTATACATTGCTGACCCGCGGCAATGATGTAAACCTCGCGGCGGGCGAAACAGTGGAAATGACCCTCCAGCGGCCGTTGACGCTCACCGCGGCCAACCTGAGCGACTCGTCCGGGGCTGACTCCGTGCCCGCGGCGCAAAAGCCCCTGCCGAAGCCGGGCAAGCAGCCCACGCAGGACAAGCTTCTGTGTCCGCCGGGTACCCTCGGCTGCTCGTGAGCCGCTCTTTATGAGTTGGGGCCATCATCTACGCGATTGGGCGCGCGACCTCCTGATTTCCGTCGGTGCGTCCGCGCTGATCATCACGCTTGTGTACCAGCCGGTGCGGGTGGAAGGCACCAGCATGGCTCCGCGCTTGCACGACCAGGATCGGTTGTTCATCAACAAGTTCGTGTACCGGTTTGAGGGCATCGAGCGCGGGGATGTTGTCGTCTTTCGTTACCCGGGCGACCCGGCGAAAAGCTACATCAAGCGCGTGATCGCGCTGCCCGGCGATTCCTTGCGCATCGCCAACGGAGTAGTGTTTGTGAACGGCCGCGCGCTGCCTGAGCCTTACGTGCCTACCGCGTATGAGGATGGGCGGTCGGTTCCGGAAAAGACCATCCCGCCCGGCGCGTACTGGGTCATGGGCGACCACCGATCGATCTCATCTGATTCGCGGGACTTCGGGCCAGTGCCGCGCGGGCTGATCTACGGCAAGGCTGCGTTTGTATACTGGCCGGCGGATGGGGCCGGAATTGTGCGTTGATTCGGGGCAGTTTGCGCGTGACTTGGACTAGGTCGGAGCGATACTATCGTTTAGTCGGGCGGGGGTTGATTCCCCACCCGAGCAGTGGGTACTACCGGTTGAGCAGCACCCTGAGGACAACCGCAACCGCGGCTACGAATCGCCAGTCAATCACGATTCGTACCGCGATCTTGAGCCAGTGCTTCGGCTCACGCTTCATCCGCATCACCTCCCAGCTACGAACAACCCGAAGGTCGCGTCAACGGCCTTCGGGATCTGTTCGATCCTTTGCGCCGCCCTCAACAGCTGGGATTGGAACTGCTCGCACAGTCTAGCAATGGTTCAGCCGCCGGAAACATGCGCCCGAGGATTTCGAGCACATCGGTAACTTGGCTTACGCGCCGATTTGAACGAGCTGCCGGGCCTGTTCGCGTGTGCCCAGGATCGAGACGCGCGGCACCTCGCCGCGGGCCATCGCGACCTCGTCGCAGCGGTACAGGCGCGGGCAGCTTTGGCAGTCCTTGTAGATTTTGTCGGGCAGGGCGGCGCGCTCCTGGACCTCGCGAAAGCCGTAGCGGAAAAAGAACTCCGGGATGCGGGTGAACAGGCACACGCAGCCGATGCCGTGCCCCTCGCTTTCAGTGATTAACGCGGCGAGCAGGCGGCCGCCCACGCCTTGGCCTTTTGCCTCCGGCCGAACGACGATGGAGCGCACCTCCGCCAGGTGCGGGCCGTACAGGTGGAGCGCTCCGCAGCCCAGGAACGCGCCCGCGTCCGACTCGGCGACCGTGAAATCACGGACGTTCTCGCAAATCTCCGAGAACACCCGCCGCAGCAAGGTGCCGTCGTGCGAAAGCGAGTTGACCAGCTCGTAGATATTGGTCGCGTCCTGGAGCCGCGCCTTACGTATCCGCATGGGCCCTGCTCTCCTCTTCCAGCGACACGGCACCGTACCTAGCAATCAAGGCCTCGACACGCCCCTCTGTCTCGGCAAGAGCGGCGCGCACCCGGTGCCGTGCCGTGCCGCCGACTACGTCATGGCAGTCCAGCGTGGCTTCGAGCGTGACAGCGGCGTAGAAATCCTCGCCGAAGAGCGGGTCGAGTTGCTGTAGTTCGCCAAGGGAGAGCTCGCCCAGCTCTCGCCCGGTTTCAAGGCCCAACCGGACCGCGTTGCCGACCCGTTCGTGCGCGGTGCGGAAGGGCAAGCCCTTGCTCGTCAGGTAAGTGGCGGCAGCCATGGCGTTCAGGTAGCCGCGCTCGCAGGCGGCGCGCATACGGCCTAAGCGGAACCGGAGCGCGCGCGTAAACCGAGCCAGCAGGAAGAGCGTGAGATGGCAGGCCGCGGTCGCGGCGAATACCGGCTCCTGGGTTTCCTGCATGTCCTTGTTGTAGGCCAGCGGCAGGCTTTTCAGCGTGAGCAGAACGGTCTGCGCCGCGCCCGAGATGCGCCCGACCTTGGCCCGGACGAGTTCCGTGAGGTCCGGGTTCTTCTTCTGCGGCATCGCGCTTGACCCGGTCGAGAACGCCTCCGGCAGGTCGACAAACCCGAACTCGGCGGTCGAGAACAGCGTGATCTCCTCGGCAAACCGGCTCATGTGGACGCCCAGGATGGTGAGGGTTTGCAGGTATTCGAGAACGAAGTCGCGGTCGCTGGTCGCGTCCATGCTGTTGGCGGTCGGCGCGCGAAAGCCGAGTTCATTCGAGGCAATTGAGCGGTCGAGAGCGAGCGTGGCTCCGGCCACCGCGCCCGAGCCGAGCGGGCACTCGTTCATGCGCTCCACGCAGTCTTCAAGCCGGCTCACATCACGCAAGAGCATCTCGACGTAGGCCAGCAGCCAGTGCGCGAGGAGCACCGGCTCGGCGCGCTGGAGGTGTGTGTAGGCGGGCATGACTGCCTCGCCTGCAGCTTTGGCTTGGGCGATGAGCTGTTGCGCCCAGGCGAGCAGGTGCACAAGCATAACGTTTATGCGCAGACCAATATAAAGCCGCAGGTCGGTCGCGATCTGCTCATTGCGGCTTCGGCCCGTATGCAGTTTCAGGCCGAGATCGCCGACTTCCTCGACCAGCTTCATCTCGACGAAGTGGTGAATGTCCTCGGCCTCCACCCCGATCCTTTCGCCTCCGACAGGATCGCGTTGAAACTTGCCGTCTGCGTCGAGCTTCCCATGCACCCCGGAGAATCGGTCTCCTATATGGCGCAGTGCATTTGCGATCTGTTCCCGCTCGCCCTCGGTCAAAACGCCGGCCGCGGCGAGTGCAAGCGCATGCGCCCGACTCGCGCTCAGCTCCTGCCCCAGAAGCGCTTGATCGAAGCGTATTGACCGCTGCCAATGATCAAACCCCTCATCCAGCGGCTCCCGGAACCGCCCCGACCACATCTTCACTTCACAACCACCTGTTCGGTCCGCAGCGAGCGCAGCTTGGCCTGGGTGCGCGCGGGCAGCCCGAGGATGCGGATGAACCCGGCCGCGTCCTTTTGGTCGTAGGTGTCGCCCATCGTGAATGAGCTCAGCTCATTCGAGTAGAGCGAGTACGCGCTTTCCCGGCCCGCGACCGAAATGTTGCCCTTGTACAGTGAAAGTGTCACGTTACCGGTAACGTGCTCCTGCGTCTTGACAACAAATGCGTCAAATGCCTCGCGCAATGG
>CAXTUV010000402.1:0-3427 GCA_964247445.1 uncultured Acidobacteriaceae bacterium
GGGAGAAGGTATAGCACAGCGCTTTGCGCGGCGAAAGCAGTTTCGCGCGGAGCGTTTCATCTGCCGGACGGATGGTGGACGGCTGGTACACTTTTCACGTGAGAATGCGGGGGTTGGTGTGCGGGTTCGGCCTGGGATGGTCGGTAGTTGGCATGAGCGGTCTTCGGGCGCAGGTCGTGCCTTGGCAAACCACCTCGGCTCCCGCCATCGATGCCGCGCCGCTGCCCGAGGACCGCGGCGCGGACGGGCTGGCGCAAACCTTGCGGAAACTGCGGACCTGGGGCTCGCTCATGATGATCGTCGCGCACCCGGACGATGAGGACGGCGGCATGATGGCGTATGAGTCACGCGGCGAGGGCATCCGCACCAGCCTGCTGACCCTAACCCGCGGCGAAGGCGGCCAAAATGCCCTAGGCCCCGAGGTGTACGACGCGCTGGGCCTAATCCGCACGAATGAGCTGCTGCTGGCCGACCGCTACTCCGGCACCGAGCAGCTGTGGGGCACCGAAGCCGACTACGGCTTTTCGAAAACTAAGGAGGAGGCGTTCGCGCAGTGGGGGCGTGACCGCGTGCTGCGCGACGTGGTGCGCGCCGTGCGGCAGGAGCGCCCGCTGGTGCTGTGCTCGGTGTTCGTGGGCGGCATCACCGACGGCCATGGGCACCACCAGGTTTCAGGCGAGCTGGCGCAGGAGGCCTACAACGCCGCCGGCGACCCTAAGCTCTTTCCCGAGCTCGGGCCTCCATGGAAGCCGTTCGCCGTGTTCTCACGCGAGCCGTTTGCCGCCGTCACCGCGAAGGGCGTCTACGACTACGCGACCGACTCCTGGGGTCCGGCTGTATTTACCGATTACGTGACCGGGGCGCGCGTGGAAGGCGTTCCTACGGCTGACATCACGATCCCCGAAGGGCAGCGCGACCCGATCCTGGGCCGGTCCTACATCCAGATGGCGCGCGAAGGCTGGGGCTTACAGAAGTCGCAGAACGGCGGCGGCAATCCGCCGCTGGCCGGGCCGGACACCGTCGGCTACCACCGCTGGGCCGCGCGCGAGCCTGCCCCGGCGGGCACGAACAGCTTTTTCGCCGGGATTGATACTTCCCTGCCCGGGTTGGCCTCGCTCGCGCCCGGTGCCGGGGCGTTCCTTACCGACGGGCTCCAAGCCATGGACCGAGCCTCGGCCGATGCCATGGACCGCTACTCGCCCAGCGCGCCCCAAGCGATCCTGCCCGCGCTGGTAAACGGGGCGCGCGCGACCGCCGACCTGCTCGCAAGACTCGAGGCAAGCAGCCTTCCCGCTTCGGCCAAAGCCGCGCTCCGGCATGAGCTCGCGATCAAACAAGTGCAGTGGAACACCGCGCTTGTAGAGGCGCTCGGCCTACGCATCGACGCGCTGCTAGCCCCCGCGCCCGCGCCCGGTAAAGGCCACACTCTCGACATCCTTCCCGAGCTTACCCGGCGCGCTGTCGTCCCCGGCGAGACCTTCGACGTACGCCTGCGTCTGACCGCGGCTGAACCCTGGGGCGGCGATCAGCTGCGCCTGGTCAAGACAGAAATCAAAACCCCTGCGGGCGAGAACTGGCAAACGGCGCGCATCGACTCCGTTGGCTTGGGAAAACAGCAAAGCGATGCCGGCGAGCTTCTATTCCGGCTCACCGTTCCGCGCGGCGAAAGCCCGACTGCCCCATACTTCTCCCGGCCCTTCATCGAGCAGGCTTTTTATGACGTTTCCGACCCAAAGCTTGCCGGGCGCAGCCTAACGCCGTACCCGGTGAGCGCCCATGCCGAGTGGGAGTACGCGGGCGTGCCTATACGCCTCGATGAGGTGGTCCAAGCGGTCCAACGCGAGCGCGGACCGGGTACATTTCAGACCCCGCTCACGGTCGTGCCGGGGCTTTCTGTCAATCTGCCGGAGCAGGTGGCTGTGCTGCCCACGGGCAAGCGAACGCTCACGGTAGAAGTCTCTGTCGAGAACGACAACCCGGACCAAACAGAAGCCTCTCTGCGGCTAAATCTCCCGTCCGGGTGGGCAGCGCAGCCGGCCAATGCCGCGCTTTCACTCGCGCCGGGCGAGCGCGCAGCCGAGCGTTTTCTTCTGACCGCGCCCGCCGGTTTGAGCGCACCCGCGACGATCAAAGCCATCGCGCGCGCGGGCAATTTCGAGTACAGCTCGGGCTTTGAGCGCGTGGGCTACCCGGGTCTGCGGCCGGCGGCGCTGTACCGCGCGGCCGCGGTCGAGGTAAAGCCGGTTCAGGTTCAGGTTGCTCCCGGCGCGCGGGTCGCCTATGTGCCGGGTACCGGCGACCCGCAAACCCCCGCGGCCCTGCGCGCGCTCGGAGTGCCGGTCGATGTACTCACCCCATCCGACCTGCTTACCGTCGATCTCCACCCATACTCGGCGGTCCTGCTGGGCGTGCGCACCTATACCGCGAGCCCGGGCCTCGCGGACGCTGCGGCGCCCCTGCGCCGCTATGCTGAAGCGGGCGGTACGGTCATTTTTGAATACCAAAGCGGCGACTTCCCTGCCCCATTCCCGCTGCGGCTCGGGTCGAACCCAGCCAAGGTCGTTGAGGAAAGCCGCCCGGTGAGCATCCTCGCCCCGGCGGCCCCCCTGCTGACTACGCCCAACCGCATCACCGAAGCTGACTTTGCCGGATGGGTCGAGGAGCGCGGCCATGGGTTTGCCGCGTCCTGGGGCCGCGAGTGGACTCTTCTGCTGCAAATGGCCGACGTGGGCCAGCCTCCGCAGCAGGGCGGATTGCTCGTCGCCCCGGAGGGCAAAGGCCGCTACGTGTACCTGGCGCTGGCGCTCTACCGGCAGCTGCCCGAGGGCGTCCCGGGCGCGTACCGTTTGCTGGCCAATCTGGTAAGCGGAGGGCGGTAAGGGGGAGTGGCAGATGTTGAGAGAAGCCTCCGCAACATGCAATCCGTACAAACGAAGCGATCCAGTGCATGCCCGCATCCCGCCCTTGACCCTTGCACCCGCATCTGAGGCAAGCAATGGCATCCCCGCTCACCCTGGCCCTCGTTTCCTGCGCCGCGCTTGGGCTTCGCCATGGCTTTGACTACGATCACCTGGCTGCCATTACCGACATCACAAGCGTGCAGCGCAGCTGGCGGCAGGGGATGGCACTGGGACTGCTCTACGCGCTCGGCCATGCAGCCACGGTGGCGGTGCTGGGGCTTGCGGTTGTCGTCTTTCGCGTGAGCCTGCCGGGGCACCTGGACGCGGTGGGCGAACGGCTGGTTGGGGCTACCTTGCTTGCTTTAACCGCGTACATCCTGTGGGCGTTCTTTCGCGGCCGGGGCCACGCGCACCCGGTTTCGCGCGTAGCCCTGCTGGCGCGCGGGGTGCAATGGGTCGGCTGGCGCGCCCGTCGCCTGCGCGACCCCCTAGCCATACGGCCCGAGCCGTTCCAGTTCGGGTATCAG
>CAXTUV010000403.1:0-748 GCA_964247445.1 uncultured Acidobacteriaceae bacterium
GCAAGGGTCAAGTGCAGGGCATCCGTTTGGCGCGGGGCGCGACGTCCTCGCCGAAACCGCTCGATGTTGACTTCGCCGTCAACAAGGACCTGAACGCGAATACCGGACAAATTCAGCACGCGACGCTGTCGGTTGGGGGTGCGGTACTGACGCTAGGCGGCACCTTCCAATCTTCCGGCCCATCGACCGCGCTCAATATCAAAGTCAATGGCAATCAGGTGCCCATTGATGCGATCGAGGCATTCCTGCCGGCACTCGGCATCAATCTGCCGCAAGGCTCGCAGCTCAAAGGCGGTACGCTCACGACTTCGCTTACCGTTTCCGGCTCATCGGCCAGCCCGACAATCTCCGGCCCGTTAAAGCTTGACGGTACGCAGCTTGCCGGCTTTGACCTGGGCGCGAAGCTAGGCCAACTTTCGCAGTTGACCGGCGGCAAACTGGGCAGCGCGACCGGCTCGGGAACCAACATCCGCTCGCTTTCAATGAACGTTCGCGAACAGGGAAATAACGTCACCACCGATAACGTCGCGCTTGACGTGGCCGGGGTGGGCACAGCATCGGGCAACGGAACTGTTTCTGCGTCGGGCGCGCTTGATTACAACATGCTGCTGAAACTGACTGGCTTGAGCAGCAGCAGCGGGTCGGCTGCCGCGCCCGCGCAGGCTCCGGCGCAAACGCAAGCCAGTGGCGGCCTGGGCGGCCTTCTCGGCGGCGCTGCAAGTGGCGGGGCGGGCGGCATCGGCGGTGT
>CAXTUV010000403.1:772-3416 GCA_964247445.1 uncultured Acidobacteriaceae bacterium
GAATACCTGTAGAGATCCCCGGAACCACCGCGCAGCCGAGATTTGCGCCGAACCTGCGCGGGCTCACCGCCGGCATCGGCGGGGCTGCGGCGCAGCAGTTTTTAGGAGGCAAAACCGGAGCCGCCCAGGGCAGCAGCGCACAGCCCGCGCAAACGCCTACCGATCAGCTGAAAAAAGGTCTGGGCGGATTGTTGGGGCATTGATGCTCGAATCTGTATGGGACTATCCGCGCCCGCCCCGGCTGGAACCGACGGCTCGCCGCATACACATCGTGCACGGCGGCGCGGTTCTGGCCGAAACTACACACGCGCTCCGCATCCTGGAAACCAGCCACCCGCCCGTTTACTACATTCCGCAAGCAGACATCGCGATGGATCGCCTGCACCCTTCCAAACGACGGAGCAGCTTATGCGAGTGGAAGGGGGTGGCGACTTACTGGTCGCTTCCTGATGCCGAGGATGTGGCCTGGTCTTACCCGAAACCCAACCCGGCCTACGCCGCGTTGAAAAACTGTTTAGCCTTCTACGCCTCGCGGGTAGAAGCCTGCACGGTTGACGGCGAGCGTGTCGTTTCGCAGCCCGGGGACTTCTACGGAGGTTGGATTACCTCCGATCTTCTTGGCCCTTTCAAGGGCGCGCCTGGCACACTCGGCTGGTAGACGACTCGGCCCCAGCCATCCGGAGCACCTCCGCCGCGCTCAAGCCTTGCGCCCACAGCGCCCGTACACTGAGGGCGTCCGTACGCTTGGCAAGCCGCTGCCCGTCGGCGTCGAGCACCAACGGCACATGATAAAAAGCCGGAACCGCGGCCCCAAGCGCGCGAAACAGCAGAATCTGGCGTGCTGTTGAAAGCAGCAGGTCCGCGCCGCGCACCACCTCCGTGACACCCATAGCTGCGTCGTCGACCACGCTCGCAAGCTGGTACGCGGCGAGCCCGTCGCGCCGCCACACGCCGAAGTCGCCGAAGTCGCGTCCGACCGTAAACTCCTGAGCGCCCGCGCCGCCGTCCTGCCAGCAAATCGGAGCCGAACTCACCCGAAAACGCCAGTTCCGGCCATCCGGTCCCTCGCACGCCCATCGTTCCGCCTGCTCCTTGCGGATGAACGCAGGCCGGCACGTGCCGGGGTACAGCACCTCGCCGCCAACCTCATGCGGAGCGCCCGCGATATCGGCCAGGTCCTTGCGCGAGCACATACACGGATACACCAGCCCAAGCCGGACCAACCGCGCCCACGCATGGCCGTACAACTCCGCTCGTCGGCTTTGAAAGATCGGCTCTCCTTGCCATGCAATCCCGAGCCGGTGCAGGTCTTCTATTGCAGCAGTGACGTACTCCTCGCGCGCCCGCGCCCGGTCCAAATCATCAATCCGCAGCCGCAGCACGCCCCTTCGCGCTCGGTCGCGGGCAACAGCAAAGGTACGCACATGACCCAGGTGCAAAAACCCGGTCGGCGAGGGCGCGAGGCGGCCTGCATAGCCGGTCATCGGCCTAGTCTGCCACAAAAAGAAGGGCGCACAGCAGCGGCGCCCTTTCCGGAAAGCTCATGCGAAGGGGAAATGAGCACCCTTACCCTTCTCAAAACAGGTACTTTAACGACAATTGAATCTGCCTTGGGAAGTTCTGCTCCTGAGATCCAATCGTTCCAAATCCTGAAAACGCTCCAGGGTCATTTGGATTTGCGACCTGTAAATTTGAAGAGGCTGAGTGTCATCACTCAGGTTCGGCCTCCAAAAATAGGTGTATTCGTCAGATTGAATGCCTCCGCCTTGAACTGCAGTACCTGCCCTTCCTTAAGCGGGAACTGCTTTTCCATGCTGAGCTGCGTCTGCTGCGCATAGGGGTTGCGGATATGACTTGTACGCTCAATCCGCGTCACTACCCGGTACGGCCCGAAGTTCTGGATACAATTTGCCTGCCCGCCCGCTTGATAGGCTTGCACATTATCCGAGTTGTTGATCCACGACTGGTATGTCCGTTTGCCCACCGGCGCAAATGTAAAGTTCCCCCCGCATGTATAGTCAAATCCCTGCGGCAAGTTACCTACCGGCGTTCCACCGTCATTTGAAAAAATCCACTCCAGCTGCCAGCCGGCTATCGCCTCGTTCGCTAGCCCTCCTACGTTGGAGAAGTACTCCTGCCCGCGCCCAAAAGGCAGCGAGTACAAGCCGCTTAACGCGAAGTCCCACGGCCGGTCCGCTCCGTCAACTACCGTGTACGGCACCGTGTCGACAAGGTTATTTGCCCCATCGTTCAACAACCCAGTCGCATCTTCGGTCCGTGAGTAGGTGAATGAAGCCAAAACGCTCAACCCGCTTGAAAGCGCCCGGCCTCCGGTCAGCCGCTTCTCCAATTTCGCCTGCAGCGCGTTATAAGTTGAGTGCCCAATCGGTACGTTGTAATCGAACAGCCCGTTGAATTGCGGATAGGGCACCAGCAATTGCACTTGCGAAATCGTCGGACTACTCCCCAGATCCGAGGTATTCGGCAGCACCCCATAAAACGGGTTCGGCACTTGCGAATTCAGAAATGCTCCTCGGTCCGCTGCTCCCGCATCCACAAGTGATCTCGGAATTGAGTTCAGCTGAGTTCCTACCCGCAGCTGCGTCGTATAATTCCCTACATAATTGATGTCATAGACTGTGTG
>CAXTUV010000404.1:0-1789 GCA_964247445.1 uncultured Acidobacteriaceae bacterium
TCTCGTGAGCTGCAGGGGGTCCTCGACCGAGTGCATCAGCAGCGCTTCCCGAAAAATCGGGTGCCGGATCGCATCCACAGTCGATGCGTGTTCCATCTCGGAATACTTGAGGAAGTAGCCGGGAAAGAATGAGCGGTTCGCCGTAATGTAGACGTACTTATTGATCGCGGCTGAGATCACGAAGCCGCCGAACTCGCGGTAGTAGGAAGGGAGGTCGGTCCCGCCTCCGCCGAGCGAGATGCGCAAGGGCGTTTTTGCGATGATCATGCCCGCGCCTCCGCCCGCAGCAGGGCGTCTGTTTCGGCCAAACCGGCGGGCGAGCCGATCTCATAAAAGCGCTCGCGCACTTCAAATCCGGCCAACTCCCCACGCTTCAGTAACTCAGCGGCAACCTCCGCCAAATCAAACCGCGCCCCGTCAGGCCACTCGGTAAGCGCGCGCGCCTCAAGGCAGCTCAAGCCGTAGTCGATGTGGCGCATCTTCGCGGTCTTCGCGGTCTTGCTGTAATCCACAAGCCACCCATCCTCAAAGTGAGCATTGCTTCCGTCCCAGCGGTTTTCATTCGGATATACGGTCATCATGCCTTCCAAGCCGCAGCGCAGGAAGGCTTCCCACACCGGACGAAACTCGGTCGGCAACCAGCTGTCACCGTACATCACCATGAATCGGCGCCCAAGCATCGGCAGTGCTTTCTTGAGAGCTCCACCGGTGCCCAGCGGCGCGGCTCCATCGCCTGAGTAGCGCAGCCGCAGACCCCACGTGCGGCCGTCGCCCGCATACGCCTCAAGCTGCTCGGCCAGGTGCCCGCAGCAAAGGACTACGTCGCGAAATCCCTGCCCGGCCAACATCCGCAGCTGATGACCGAGAAACGGTTCGCCGGCGACGGGCAGCATGGACTTGGCCGTAAGCAGGGTCGCCGGGCGCATGCGCGTCGCCAAGCCGCCCGAGAGCAGGGCGATAACAGGCATCGGGTTCGGTTCAGACT
The DNA here is from genome assembly GCA_964247445.1 of uncultured Acidobacteriaceae bacterium. Taxonomy (GTDB): domain Bacteria; phylum Acidobacteriota; class Terriglobia; order Terriglobales; family Acidobacteriaceae; genus EB88. Next base: position 986 of record CAXTUV010000404.1, read on the forward strand.
TAGCCATGCAGTACCCGCTCTTCCACCCGCATCGCATCCAGCGCCGCCCGAATGGCCTCCCGGCTGGTCCAGCGCGAGCTCCACCCCAGTGCGCGAATTTTGGTGCTGTCGAGTCGAATCACCGGGACGTCCCCTTTCCAGCCCCGAGCGCCGCCGGTGAAGGCATAGACGGGTTTGTGCCGCATCCTCAGCGAAGCCACCGCTTCGTCCGCGATCTCTTCCACCGTGATCGCATCTTGGGTCGATACGTTGAACACGTCAAACGGCGCTTCCGAGCGCTCAAGCGCAAGCAGCACCGCCGCGATCACATCGCCAACGTGGATATAGGACTTACTTTGCCGCCCGTCCCCAAGGATGCGCAGCGAGGAAGCATCCGCGGTCAACCTGCGGAGAAAGTCGAACCCAACCCCATGCGTCTGCCGGGGACCAACGACGTTTGCAAACCGGAAAGCACAGGCCCGCAGATCGAACATCGCGCAATAGCTTGCGATCAAAGCCTCGCCGGCGAGCTTGCTTGCTCCATAGGTCGAAACCGGGCGGAATGGGCCATCATCTTCCTTGATCGCGGTCTCGCCCGGCTCGCCGTACACCCCGCTGCCCGACGCGTAGAGTAGGCGCTGAACGCCCGCGCGTCGCATCGCCTCGACCACATTATTGGTGAGCAGCGTGCCCTGGTAGAAGTCGATTTCAGGTTCGGTTGCGGCTCGCGCGATGTCCGGGTTGGACGCGAGATGAATCACCACATCGTGGCCGCTGACCGCACTGCTTAAGTCCGACAAGTTCGCGGCATCGGCATGCACAATC
>CAXTUV010000404.1:1799-3414 GCA_964247445.1 uncultured Acidobacteriaceae bacterium
GAGTAATGCTGTTCGTAGTGCCAGGAACGGCCGGAGGAAAAATTGTCGTAGATCGTGACATTCTCGGCGTAATCGACGCGCCCGAGCAGCTCATCGACAAAGTGCGAGCCGATAAATCCCGCACCGCCCACGATAAAGAACTTACGCGCGCGTGCTGCCGCGGCTTGGGGAAACGCGAGAACAGGCAAGTCTTGCTCCTCCTCCAACAGCCGCTCAAAGGGTGGACACCCCCTTCCCGGCTCCTTGGTCCAATCGTCACTACAGGGTTGTTGGAAGAAGAATACACGCGGCCCTCCAAAAGAAAAGAGCAGAATCTTCCCGGTACAGGACTTTAGTAATGTGAGTCATGCAGATTTTACTCACAGCGTTGTTGTGTCTCGCCCTAGAGTCAGTCCTGCAAGCTTTCTACATTTCGCGTGAGGCCCGATCCATGAACCTTTCCACAGATCTGCAGGTCAAGCTGTTTTGCGATGCAGCCGATATCGAAAGCCTACTCAAGATGTATGCCAAGCCTTACATTAAGGGCTTCACCACCAATCCTTCACTTATGCGTAAGGCAGGCGTGAAGGACTACGAAGCATTCGCCCATGCCGTGCTTTCCGCGATCCCCGACCTTCCCGTGTCCTTTGAAGTTTTCGCGGATGACGAAGCGGGCATGGAATCGCAAGCGCGGCGGATCGCGTCCTGGGGACGCAATGTATATGTCAAGGTTCCCGTTACGAATACACAGGGTTTTTCAACCATGCCGCTCATACGGCGCTTGTCGCGCGACGGCATCGCATTGAACGTGACCGCGATTTTGACCCTGGAGCAGGTTGGTCGAGTGGCGTCCGCTCTCGACGCGAACACCCCGGCGATCGTGTCGGTCTTCGCGGGACGCATCGCTGATACGGGCGTCGACCCGGTGCCGCTGATGCGGCGCGCGGTGGAACTGCTCTCCGAGCGGCCGCGCGCGGAGCTGCTTTGGGCGAGCTCGCGCGAGCTGCTCAATGTATTTCACGCGGAAGAGTCCGGCACGCACATCATCACCGCGACCCCGGACATTCTGCAGAAGTTGGCCCTCGTCGGCAAGGACTTGACGGCGTTCTCGCTTGAAACCGTGCGCATGCTGTACACCGACGCGATGTCGGCCGGGTATACGCTGGGTGACCGGTTTCCGCTGCCGCCGCAGGCGATTCCGCAGCAGCCTGCGGCTTTGCATCGGCTGGCGGTTTCTTAGAGGGTGTGTGAGCAATGGACACCGATGAAAAAGGGTCATCCTGAGCGTAGCGAAGGATCTGCTTTCGCCGGCATGGCACGCGAACCGGAGGAACAAGCCGATCCTTCGTCGCTTCGCTCCTCAGGATGACCCCGTATTGCAAAATGCTCGCTCCAAGGATAGGAATCTCGCAGACCCCTCTTAGGAAAACCGGCGCTCCTCAAATCAAAAGGGGTGCCAGTTCGGCAAGGCTGCAAGCTTGGAGATCGTATAGATCCGGCTCGAGCATATCCGACTCCTGCCCGGTTTCAATCCAGGCGGTGCGCGCTCCGGCGGCGCGCCCGCACTGCATGTCGGTCACGCGGTCTCCGACCATCCAGCTCGCGGGGAGGTTGACGCCATGGGCGCTCGCGGCTT
>CAXTUV010000405.1:0-3413 GCA_964247445.1 uncultured Acidobacteriaceae bacterium
TCCGCGCAGTGCCCACCCCCCATGCGCGGCGGGATGGCGCAAGGCAAAGCCCACCAGCAGCGCGAACGGCGCAAGCAGGAGCGCGGACATCCACGCCGACCCTGCCCCCACCGCGGGCGCGCCCCGTGCATTCCAAGCACAGCACACGGCGATCAAGCCCAGCTCCCAAGCAAGCGCGCGCCACCCGCGCGTGAGCCCGGGCGCAAGCCGGCCCAGGTAGAGGGCAAAGAGCGTGGGGTAGATCGCCATGTCGAACACCGAAGCAGCGAGCGAAAGCCACGCTTCTTGGAATCCCCAAAATGGCCCCAGCGCCAGGAGCACCGACACATAAAAGCCGCCCTCGTGCGGGAGCGCGCTCGCAAGCTCGCCGATCATCAGTGTGGTCGGCAGGGTCCAGACCAGTGGGAGGATGAGCAGGATCAGCAGCGCGCCGCCGTAGCCCGCGCCGCCCAGGATGTCTTCAATCCCATAAGGGCCGCCCGACACCATGAAGAACGCAGACGCGGCAAGAGGCACGAGCGTAAGACGGCGTTGCTTGACTTGAGGGCCTCCCCCTGCTTGCTGACAAGCGAAAGCGCGGTTCCTAAAGAGAAACCGCGCCCGGTATTGCATGGAGTGTAAAGCATCCCGAACCGCGTCGGGATGGAGGCCCCGCTCTAGTCCAGGTAGCTCGGGTAATCGCGGCCTACCGTGCCCAGCACCTCGACGTGCCCTTCATCGGACAGGTTGCCGTCCACTTCGGTGTCCGTGGCCAAGCGCGCCGTGCCGCCGTGCGCTTCGAGGATGCGCTCCGCCTCCAAAGCCCGCGGACCCGCGTGGACCGTGACGACCGCGCCGCCCTGCCGCAATCCACGTCCAAAGCCTCGCGCGCGCTCCGGCTCGATGCCGTAACCTGTAAAGGACTGCTCAAACGCAGTCTGCGAGTACCGACGCGGCGCGTTCAAATTCAGATGGCCCTCGCCGGTACCGAAATCCTGCGCTTCCCGACCCATTTCGGCGCGAAGGTCGTCTTTGCCGGCCCCATGCTGGTGTGCGGGCAGGCTGCCGCCCCGGTGCACCTCGCCGTAGCCGAAGATGTGCTTCAAGCGCTCGCCCCAAGTCGGCTCCACAGTGGGTGCAGCCTGGGTTGAGACTGGCTCAGCCGTACCTGGAGCCGCGAAGCCGCCGCGTGGCACGCCCACCTCTTCGCGCTGTAGGCTGGCCGAGGCCTTCAGGTCACTTTCGTGCGGGAGATCATGCTTCAGCTCTGACGGCAAGCCGGAGTGCAAGACATCGGTGCCCGGAATGGGGCCGGGCCGGCTCGCTCCGTCAATAGGTGTGCCCGAGCCGCCGCCGAGGGAGGCGTACTGGACCGAGCTGGTGTCGGACGCAGCGCCGCCGCCCGTGGCCCGCGCGCGGTTTGGAGGAAATCCGGGCAGGGTAGTGCCGATCTCCTCGCGCAGCTCGCCGCCTATGTTGGGGCGCCGTTCCGGCGCGGGCGCGGTGCTTTGCGCGCCCGAGTGGAACGCGGCACCGATCTCGCTCGGCTGAAAACCCGCATCGATGAGCGCATTGATAGCGCTGTGCGCCTCGTGCCCGCTCGTGAAATAGCCGGCAACCGCGGTGCCTACAAGTTCTGTGGATGTAGCCATAGCTGTGTCTCCTTTTCGGCCGCTCGGACTTGACGGGGCCGCGCCGCGGTAAGGCGGCAATCGAACATATTGGGATGCGCTCGGCAGCCAGGGGGCAAGCTGCCCGGCAAATACTTCTGCTTCGGCCGTTCCGCAGCTCATCCCTTCGCGGACGTAAACAGCGTTCCGAGGGCGGCCACTTGCGCTTTAGGAACCTGTTCGCGCACTGCAAAATTCGCCGCGCTCGGATATACTCTGGCCAGCGACTTCTGTGAGCATCCTGAAGCCGCGGCACGCGTTTGGAGAGTTGGCCGAGTGGCTGAAGGCGGCGGTTTGCTAAACCGTTATAGGGTCAAAAGCTCTATCGGGGGTTCGAATCCCCCACTCTCCGCCAAACGTTTAGAACGAACAACTTAGCCACCCTGCGCGTGCACTCAGACGGTCGAAGAGATCTCGGCGATGATCCGCTTCGACCAGCGCTTCATGGCCAGGGACACTGCCTTTTCCGCTTCAATTACGACCGCGCGGTCAACACGCAGCCGGCCTCCGCAACCGCCACGGATTTGTAACAGAGGGTCACGATGCCGATCAACGGCGTTGTCGAATTCCTCTATGTCCTCAGCCCGTACCTGACGAATGGGGCCAAGTTCGGCTTCGATCGCGCCACCTACAACACCAGCGACCTCGGCTCGCCGTACCAGCCCGTCACCTCCACCGGTCCGGGGCTCGGCTTTGTTTCGCAGAACTCCACCTACAACAGCACCTATGTCGGGAACACATTTTCAGAGATCGACGACCTGACCTGGATCCATGGCCGGCACACCCTGAAGACGCGCCTGGAGATCCGCGAAATGCAGCTGAACCATAACTCCGAGGAGCATGGGACGGTGACCTTCGCGACGCTTCAGGCGCTCAGGATAATCAGGTATGTAGGGCGAGCGTTTCCGGTGCCTTGCCCGTCAACGACCCGCGCCTGGGTCTAGCTTGGTCCCCGGACAAGGACGGAAACCATCGTGCGCACCGGCTTCGGATTTACCACGAGGACTGCCGGCTGGACGACCAGAACCTTCCCGCTAAGGGTGTTTTCCCTTCGTCCTCGCTGACTAACGTGACCTACCCGGTAACCCCGTCCCTAGTCAAGGCAAACCTGTACCGAATGCCGAGCAGCGCGACCGGAAGGATACCTATATCGAGCAGCAATGGAGCCTTTCCGCGCGGCGCGAGCTGCCCGCGAACCTGTTCTACCTTGGCAGTCACGGCGTGCATCTGCTCGAAACCAGTGTTGGAAATCTAATCGATCCCGCGACGGGCCTTGTGCAGTACCAAGCTTTTGCCCCGGCCATCGCGGATTGCGGCTCGACCGGTGCCAGCTCCTAAAACAGCCTGGTCCCCTCGATGCGGCGGCCGTTAGCGCACGGGCTGCTCGCGGTTAATTACTCGTATGCGCACGAGCTTGACTATGAGTCGGACGGCAACAGCTTTCGGCACGATCACCACGACGGTCAACATCAAGACAACCATTGTTCCGTCTATCGGTCGGGTCCGGCACGCCGCGCGAGATCCAATGGCGCTCCGGTTGAAGTTTCAGCGGCGGATCGAGCGAGCTGCATCGCGGCTTAACCGGATATGACGAAATTGTCATGTCCGGGTCATGTTTCCGTCAGGAGCTGCCTGCCATGCTGCTTTTGTACAAACAGGTTCGGTTATCCCCGGGCGGGAGTTTCATCGACATCGTCCTTTCCGATCTGTGAAACGAACCTGCTTCCATCTCCAGCCAAGTCGGTGGAGACCACTCACGTTGTC
>CAXTUV010000406.1:0-3395 GCA_964247445.1 uncultured Acidobacteriaceae bacterium
GCTCATGGTTGCCACGGAAAACGGCATCAGCCCCGAGGTGCGGAACGCATCGGTCAGCCTGCTGAGCCCGGCTTGCGCTTCCGGTTCCCCTTGCGCCGCGTCACCCGCGCGTACCGCCTTGCTCCATGCGCTGATAACCGACAAGGCGCCGGAAGTGCGCCGGGAAGCGCTCGCCGGTCTCCAGCCCTGGATTGCCGACGATCTCGACATCCGCGATGCCGTGCTCGGCGCGTTGATGAGCGACCCGAGCGCTTCCGTGCGGGCCGAGGCTGTGCGCGTTCTGGAGCCGGTCGGGGTCGACTCGAGTGTGCGCGAAGTGCTCCACACCGTGGCTTTCCGCGATGGGGACCCGCGCATCCGCTCCGCTTCGCTCGCCGCGCTGAAAGCCGTGCCGCAGCTGCAATGACGGAAGCTTTCACCACCCGGCCTTGAGCGCCGACCCCCCGTAGAAAGCGGTTTGTGGACGAGCACACATTTCGCGTGATTCCGTCGTCCAACCATCGGCTTTGCACGCTTCCCCAGCAAGCCGAAAGGCCGCATTTGCGCTTTCCCTGTTTCAGAGCCGCTTGCCGTACCCTGCCTCTCCTCGCGGCGGCAGCATCCTGCGCGGTTACGTCCGGCGCTTCCAAGGCGGCAGGGCCGCAAGCCGGCGAGGCCGCGCATCCTCTGCGGCCCGGCTACCTGGGCGTCAGCCTGCGCGACCTGGACGCCGCGGAAGCAACCCGGCTCCATCTGCCGCCCGCACCGCACAGCGTTTCCGGGGCCATGATTGTGACGGTCGACCGCGACGCGCCGGCCTGGACCTCCGGTCTGCGGCCCGGCGATGTCGTGCTCGAGCTCAATGCGCAGCCGGTCGAGAATGTGGAAGACCTGCGGCACCGTTTGCACGAGTGCCCTTCCGGCGACACCATTACGCTGCGTATTCTGCGGCATGACGACCAGCGCTCCTTTGCCGTGCTGTTGGGCGATCAGGACTCCGTTGCCCAGGCAGCCTTCAACCGACATTTCCATACGCAAGCCGATCTGCCTCCGGCCAATGGGTTCGCGGCACCCGCGCCTGATTTCGTTCCATCCTCGACCGGCAGTCGCGGCCCGGCTTCCACGTTTTTTGACGCGCTGATTCCCGCTTCTATCTACACGGGGCTGGAATGCGGACCGCTTTCCCCGCAGCTGGCCATGTTTTTCGGCGTGCCGGGAGGCGCGGGGCTGCTGGTCACTGGTGTGAACCCAGGCTCCCCGGCGGCCGCCGCGGGCCTGGCGGCGGGCGATGTGATCCTGCGCGCGGCCGACAAACCGATCAACACGCGCGGCGCGCTCGCCCGCGCCCTGCGCGACAGCAAGGGCAGACCGGTTTCGCTCGCAATTGTGCGAAACCACCAGGAAATCGGTGTCAGCCTACAATCCGCCAAGCGCAAGAAGCTGTAGCGGGTCGGCGGATCGCGCGGGGAGCGCCGCGCTTCGGTCGACTCCAGGCGGTGACGTCTCCCTACGTCCGGGTTAAGCCGCAAGTACCGCCCGAAAGCGCGCCCTGCCCTTCCGCGTGTGGTCGAGTGCGGCATTCGCTTCAGCCATCGGGAAAATCTCGATTGCGGGCCGGATGCCGTGCCGGGCGGTGAACTCGAGCATGAGCTGTGTTTCGTGGATAGACCCGGGCTGGCCGCCGACAATTCCCTTTTCACCCGCGATCACGCCCCAGGAAACGAAGGAAATCGGCTTGTCCGGGATGCCGACAAGGCACAGCTTGCCGCCGGGACGCAGCGCCTGGAGATACAGGTCCCAGGGTTGATCAGCGCTCGCCGTGGAAAGGATAAAGTCAAACCGGGCCTTCACTTTCGAAAGCTCGTCCGTGGCGCGGGTCGCAATAAAATCTCGGGCACCAAAGCCATGGGCTTGCTCGTCTTTCTCATGCGTCGAGCTGATCGCAGTGACCTCGCAGCCCCACTTGGCCAGGTATTGCACAGCTAGGTGACCTAACCCGCCGATGCCGACCACCGCCACGCGATCCGTGGGGCGCACGCCGTAGCGCAACAGCGGGGTGAAGACAGTGGTGCCCGCGCACAGCAGCGGCCCGGCATGCTCGGAAGCGATGGCCTCGGGCAAAGGGTGCGCAAAGCGCCAGTTCTCGACCCGCACCACGGAGGCGAACCCGCCCTTGTGCGCGCCCATTACGGTGCCGGCCACCCGCGGGCAGACATGTTGCCTGCCGCTTTCGCAGTACTCGCAGGCCATGCAGGAGCCGCACAGCGCGCCTACGCCGACCCTCTGCCCGACCTTGAGCCGGTCGACCGCAGAACCGACCGCCTCCACCACGCCCACGATCTCGTGCCCGGGCACCACCGGGTACTGCGAGAAACCCCACTCGTTATCGACCATCGCGACATCGGTGTGGCAGATGCCGCAGTGGGTCACCCGCACATCCACCTGCTCCGGTCCGAGTTCGGGCAGGTTGAAGTGCCAGGGTTGAAGGGAGTTCTTAGGGGCGGCTGCCGCATAGCTCATGACATTCATATTTTTCTCCACGGGGACGCGACGGATGTTGCCGATTCCTAGCGCCTGCTTTCTAGAAGACAAGCTCGGAACAATACCGGCAATGCCGGAAGTTCCAAAGCTCTTGCCCAATCCTCCAATTCCTTTGGAGCTTTACCCGCTGCCGAGCTACAGTTCGGTATGGATTTGCCATTTACCGACAACCGCCGAAGGATGGTTGAGCTGCTCAGCGCGATCGCCGTCAAGGACGGCGCGCATGCTTCGCTTGTGCCGGAGGTGACGCTGCTGCGGGCCGCCCGCACCACCCTGCCGGTGCCGGTGCTGTACACGCCGTGCATTGTTGTGGTGGCGCAGGGCCGTAAACGTTTTCGCCTGCCGGACCGCGTACTGACCTATGACCCGGGCCGCTACCTCGTCGTGACCGTGCCGGTACCGGCCGACTGCGAAACACTGGTGGGCGACGAGGGACCATTTCTGGCCATCGCGGTGCGCATTGATGTCGATGTTGTCAGCGACTTGCTTTTAAGTTTGGGCGAAAACGCGCAAACGGCCGAGCGCACAGGCGCAAGCAGCTTAGCGGCACCCATCGATTTAGCTGTGAGCGAGGCGAGCCTGCGCCTGATGGAAACGCTGGCCTGCCCTGCGGATGCGCGCGTACTAGGGCCCGCGCGGGTGCGGGAGCTGCTGTACCGGGTACTTCTGGGGTCAGGCGGCGGCGCGCTGCGCGGCCTGGTGCTGGGCAGCGAGGCGCGTACGCACGTTTACCGGGTTCTGGACCGCCTGCATGGGAATTGCGCTGCTCCGCTCGAAGTCGGCTCGCTGGCGCGAGCGGAGGGCATGACCGCTTCGGCGTTTCACTTCCATTTCAGGGCGGTGACCGGTACCTCGCCCGTGCAATACATCAAAAC
>CAXTUV010000407.1:0-3392 GCA_964247445.1 uncultured Acidobacteriaceae bacterium
GTTCTGGATGGGCGGATGACGCTTCTGGAGGCGCAGACCCAAACTGCGCAAGGGCACCGAAACTATGCCAAGCGGCAGGGCACCTGGTTCCGGAAAGAGCCGGATGTGCGCTGGTTAGAGGGGTTCGGGGATGAAGCTGCCATACGGGAGCAAGCATTTGTACTGCTCTCGGAGTGGCTCTAGCTGCATAGCTAAGCCGCAATCATGCTTTTTGCGGCTGGATTGCCTGTGCATTCGGTGCGACCGGCGGCTTCGGCAGAGGCGGCCAGTTGGCTCTCCTGTCTTCCTGCCTTATGCGCTTGTAAGCGGTGCAGCTTCCAAACCTGCTCTTGCCAACGTCCGAGCCGTTTTTGGTCGTTGGGCGCATCAGTTGTCGCCAACTCGGAGAGTTCCCGTTCGCGACGAAGGATGTCACCATAAATCTCGATGGATCCCTCGCGGAAAGGGTCGTTCCAAAGCCGGCTATATTCTTCGCTGATCTGGTTCCAGGAGTAGTGAAGCTTCGCCATGGCACGGATGCGCGAGTCCAGGCCCATGGCTACGGAATATGCTGTCGCAACGGCAACGACAGCACTGAGCAACACCGGTGCCGCCGGGGGGAGCTTCGCCAACACAGCGCCGGCCGCGCTTGAGGAAAAAAAGAAGGAAATCAAGGTGATCCACTGCTTTTGGCGTGTGTACCTATTAGCAAAATCGCCGAAATAGAGGGCATAGGTTTCCGCGGAAAGGCGGCTCTGCCAGATGTCGTCGAGCTCTTGTTCGCCAAGCACAATTCCTCCTCCAGCTACTGCACCACCAAGCTCACGCTCAACGAGTGCTCCAGCACCGCCGCGCCCTGGTTCCCGTCGGCGAAGATCGTCACCCCGTAAGTACCGGCGGGCGTGCCGGGGGCGATTGGCGGCGGGTGCTTGAGGTAGCTGTACCGCTGCGAGCAGCCAGGAAGGGTGACGGTCGCGGCGGCGAGCAGCAGCGATACGCCGAGCAGGTGCGTCCAGCGCCGGCGGCGACCCAGCCCGAACAGAAACAGCGCGCCGGGGACGGTAAGCGCGAGCGTCAGGGACGCGGGCAGCAGTGGCTCCAGGGCGGACGAAGCCGTGCCGGAACGCGCGGCGGTTTGCATCTGGAGCGTTGTGGTGAAGGTGCCGTTCGCGGCAAGTGTTTGCTGGGTCGGGTTGAAGACGCAGGTGGCAAGCGGCGGCAGGTTGGCGCAGGAGAACTGAATGGCACCCGAGTAGCCGCCCACTGACGTGATGGTGACGGCGGTTGAACCGTAAGCACCGGCAGCTACGCTCACCGTCGTCGGCGAGCCGGTAAGGGCGAAATCAGGAGCGGTAGTTGTGACGGCGGGCACGGGCGCGGCGACCGAGGCCGAACCGCTGTAAGCATCGGACGGGCTGTATACAGCGGTCACGGGCAGGTTGGCCGAGCCATCGATGGCGTGCGCGGTTGCCGGGGGTAGGGTCGACAACGGGAGGGTCGCGGTGCCGTCCTGCCGGACGACCGCCGAGCCGAGCGACTGCCCGGAGGGCAGGAGGAAGTCGACGGAGCCCGAGGCTACCTGCTCGCCGAGCGGAGTTTGCACCTGCGCGGCAAGCGCGCCGTCGCGCACCGCGAGCGTGGTGCGGGTGGGTGCCTGCGCCAACGCGGCAACAGGAAGCAGAGCCAAAAGCGTCAACCGAAAAACAAAGTGCATGGAACCTCGGGTGCGGGAATCCCCGGGTCCCGAGAAGCGTGCATCGGAGAACCGGCGGGAAGGTGCGCGCGAACCGCGCGGAGCGGCCCAGCACTATTGTAGACGGTTTGCGCGGCGAGGGGCATGCTTGCCCCGCCGAGGCCGCACCCAAGGTGAACGCTGCTATAGACTGGGCCTGTTTTCCTCCAGTGACCCCGAGAAAGGATTAAGTTTGGCTCACGACCGACAGCATGGCGCGACTTACGCGGACGCGGGCGTGGACATCACCGCCGGCGAGGGCGTGAAGGAGCGCATCAAGCAGCTCGCGAAAGCGACCCGAACCCCCGGCGTATTGGGCGGCGTGGGCGGCTTCGGCGGCTTGTTCGCGCTCGACCTCGCGCGCTTTCCCGATCCGGTTCTGGTCGCGAGCACCGACGGGGTCGGCACCAAGCTCAAGCTCGCCTTTGAGCTGGGGCGGCATGGGACGGTCGGCGCGGACCTGGTCAATCACTGCGTTAACGACATCGCCGTGCAAGGGGCCGAGCCGCTGTTCTTCATGGACTACCTGGCGACCGGCAAGCTCGCGGGCGAGGTTGTCGCGGAGGTGGTGGGCGGCATCGCGGAGGCCTGCCGGGCGAACGGCTGTGCGCTGCTGGGCGGCGAAACCGCGCAAATGCCGGGCTTCTACGCGGATGGCGAGTACGACCTGGCTGGGACCATAGTGGGTGCGGTCTCGCGCCCGCACTTGCTGACAGGCGCGGGCGTTGAGCCCGGCGACGTGCTGCTGGGGCTGCCCTCGACCGGGTTGCACACGAATGGGTACTCGCTCGCCCGCAAGCTGCTCCTGGCTCGATACAGGATTGACGAGCACGTCGAAGCGTTGGGCGGAACGGTCGGCGACGTCCTGATGCGGGTGCACCGGTCGTACCTTGAAGCCATGCGGGCGCTGCGTGGGACCGCGACAGGGTTCGCGCACATCACGGGCGGGGGCATCACGGAAAACCTGCCGCGCATTCTGCCGGAGGGCTGCGCGGCCGAGGTGGAGATGGGCTCGTGGCCGGTGCCGCCGGTGTTCACGCACCTTCGCGAACTTGGCCTCATCGAGGAAGCCGAAATGCTCCGCACCTTCAACATGGGCATCGGGCTGATCGCCGTTGTGCCGCAAGCCCGGGCAGCGGAGGCGGCGCAACTTCTGGGCGAGCCCTCCTATCGCATTGGAACCATCGCGCCGGGAGCTCCTGGGGTGGCATACAGGAGCGTTCTCGCGTGAAGCGCCTGGGCGTCCTGCTTTCCGGGCGCGGCTCCAATTTCCTGGCGCTCGCGGAGGCTTGTGCGGCGGGGCGCATCCCAGGTGCGGAGATCGCGGTAGTGCTGTCAAATCAGGAGGACGCGCCGGGGCTGGCCTTTGCGCGGGACCGGGGTATCCCGGCGTTTGCCGTGCGCGGCGCGGACCGGGATGTCCGATTCGTCGCCCTCCTCCGCGAACACGGGGTGGATTGGGTCTGCTTGGCCGGCTACATGCGCCTGCTGTCCCCCGAGTTCGTGCGGGCCTTTCCCATGCGCATCCTTAATATCCATCCATCGCTCCTGCACGCATTCCCGGGGCTTGACGCGCAGCGGCAAGCCTGGGCGTACGGGGTCCGCGTCGCGTGCTGCACGGTTCATATCGTCGATGAAGAGCTGGACCACGGCGTCATCGTGGCGCAGGCGGCCGTACCGG
>CAXTUV010000408.1:0-3379 GCA_964247445.1 uncultured Acidobacteriaceae bacterium
TCCGCGGGCCGGAAGTCGATCAAGTGCGGTATCGCGCGCAGCATCATAAGGTGGGCGATCGGCGGGTGCGTCGGGCCGGCCTCGCCCAGGCCGATGGAGTCGTGCGTATACACAAAGACCGAGTGGATGTGCATGAGCGCCGCGAGCCGAATCGCAGGCTTGGCGTAGTCCGAGAACGTGAAGAAGGTGGACCCGTACGGGATCAGCCCGGCATGTGCCGCCATGCCGTTCACCGCCGCGTGCATCGCGAACTCACGCACGCCGAAGAACACGTTGCGGCCGGCCGGGTCGACGTGGAAGTTGCCGGACTTCTTGAACAGCGTTTTTGTCGACTCAGTGAGGTCGGCCGCGCCGCCGAACAACTCCGGTACCACATCGGCGATCGCGTTCATGATCGCGCCGCCCGCGTTGCGAGTCGCCATCGGCTTCGAGTCAGCCGGGTAGCTCGGCAGCGACTTTTCCCAGCCCGCTTTCAGCTTGCCGGCCTGTGTGCGTTCAAAATCAGCCGCCAGCTCCGCGTTCTCACCCTTGTACTTCGCGAACAGGTCGTTCCACTCCCCCTCGTACTTGGCACCCTTGCCGACGATCTCGCCCCACTTTTGAGCGGCTTCGTCGGGCACGTAGAACTTCGCATTCTCGTCCCAACCCAGGGTGCGCTTGGTCTCCTTGGTGTTCTTTTCACCAAGCGGCGCGCCGTGGGCCTTGCTGGTGCCGGCGGCGGGCGAGCCGTAGCCGATGATCGTGCGAACCGCGATCAGCGAGGGCTTCGTGGTCTCCGCCTTGGCCGCGTCGATCGCCGCCGAGATCGCATCGAGGTCGTTGCCGTCGGCAACCGTCTGCACATGCCAGTGGTAGCCCTTGAAGCGGTCCAGCACATTCTCGGTAAAGCTCAGGTCGGTCGGACCATCGAGCGAGATCAGATTGTCGTCATACAGGAAGATCAGCTTGCCCAAGCCGAGCGTGCCCGCGAGCGAAGCCGCCTCGTGCGAAATGCCTTCCATCAGGTCACCGTCGCCGCAGATGCCGTAGGTGTAGTGGTCGACGATGTCATAGCCGGGCTTGTTATAGACCGCCGCCAGGTGCCTCTCGGCCATGGCCATGCCGACCGCCATGGCGAAACCCTGGCCGAGCGGGCCGGTCGTGACCTCAACGCCGTCGGTCTCGCCGAACTCGGGGTGGCCTGGCGTGCGGGAGTGCCACTGCCGAAACTGCTTCAGGTCCTCGATCGAAAGGTCGTAGCCGGACAAGTGCAGCGCACCGTACAGCAGTGCCGAGGCGTGGCCATTGGACAGCACGAAGCGGTCGCGGTTGGACCACTTGGCGTGCTTGGGGTTGTGCCGCATGTACTTGTGGAACAGTAGATACGCGATGGGAGCGTCCCCGAGCGGCGCGCCGGGGTGGCCGGAGTTCGCCGCCTCCACCGCATCGACGGCAAGAAAGCGGAGGGCGTTGATGGAAAGCTGGTCGATGTCGATGGCGGTAGGGGCAATGGCGGTCGCGCTCATGGGGCCTGTCTTTCTCCGGGAAAAGGGGTTCTCGGTCATTCTATGCCGGGTTTGAAACAGTAGGCGAGGGCGCGGGAGTGATTTTCACGCGAAAGTCGCGTCCTTCCCAGCGGCTTTCCCTCGACCAATACAAGGTAAAGACGATCTCGCCGTTCGGGAACGTAGGCAGGTCAGCCGCGGAGCCTGCAGCACCCAGCTCGCACGAGGCAAGCCTTTGCTTGGTCGCCCAGTTGTCCGGGGAGTACAGCACCTCAAATGGGTTGGCGGAAAGGATGCGCAGCCGCTTGCCCGATTCCATTTCCGCGGCGGGGCGGCGCATCTTCCACACCTCGAACTGGCTCGCGACTGGGCCCTCGCCGTACCGCGCCAGCGCGGCTTCGATGCGGTCGAAGACGCGACCGTCGTGGACCGAGCGCACCAGTTTCAGGTACTCGGCATGCGCCCAAGCCAGCGGCATCGCGGAGCCCGCGGGGTCGCCCAACACGACAGGGCCTGCGGTGGTGGACAGCGATTTTCGCTCATCCCACACCTGCTCCGGCAGCATGCCGCCGAGCGAGGCAAAGCCTTCGAGCGCCGTCAGGTAGGAGCGCACGTCCCGTCCCGCGGCCAGCTCGTAATGGGCGCGCTCGCCGGTCAGCAGAGGCCAGGCGCGGCCCTGCCCATAGGTCAGGAACGGCCCGCCGCCGTTCTGCTCGCCGTAGCCGTCGTGGTTGTAGCGCCGCCAGCAGGGCCCTTGCGGGCACTCGACGCGCAACACCCGGTCGCACACGCGCAGGGTGTCCTGGATCACCGGATCGTCCGGACGGCGGATGCCGTAGCGCACCAGCTCCAAAAAGCCGCCGTCCACCACAGCGGAGTACGGAAACTCATTCTCCTCCCAGGGCGCGCGGTTGTTCAAACGCACGAAGCCCTGCGGCACCTCAGGGTTGAACCAGGGCTCGCCCGGCGCGGGCGGGCGCACGCGGACATAATGACGTTTGACGTCAGGGTGCAGGGTACCCCTGTCGGTCACGGTCCAGTCTTCCAGGTGCGACTGAATCCAGTCCGCGTGCTCATTGAGGAAGTGCGCCAACTCGGCCTCGCCGTGCGCCCCGGCGATCTCCGCCGCGCAGCACAGCCCGGCAATGACCGCTGCGAGCGTGGAAGGCGAGTAGCCCGCGTTTTCTTCCCAGCGCGCCTGCTGCGTTACCGGCGCATACCGCACCAGAAAGCCCGCCGCCCGCGCCACGAACGGGAACACGTCGAAGTCGCCCAATCCGCCGGCTTTCCAAAGCCGCCAGGCCAGGATGATGGGAAACGCGACCTCGTCGAGCTGGATGCCGGTCCAATACGGGGTACCGTCCACCCAAAAATTTTGCGCGAACCCGCCGTCCGGCTTTTGCGAGCAAGCCAGGTATACGAGCGCGCGCAGGGCGGTTTCCACGCGGCCCACGGCCAGCAGCGCCGAGGCGGTATGGACCATGTCGCGGGTCCACACCAGGTGGTAGCCGCCCAGGTCCTCATCGCCCTTCGCGTAGCCCCAAGGAATGGACAGCGACGCGATAAACGCGCCCGCGTAGGTTTTGTCCTCGTGCATCAGCAGCACGCGCTGCGAGGCCCGGAGCAGCTTGCCGCCGTCGCCCGTGCTCGTGGCGAGCTCGCCCGGAAGCGTAACGCGCTGCCATTGGCGCAGGAACCGGCTCAGGTGGTCGGTGAACGGGACCGCGAGCGAGCTCATGGCGGCGGCAAGCGCGGCATGGGCGCTTTGCCCGAAGCCGATGGCGAGCGTGAACTCGCGCTGATTCGGCGCGGGCGCGCCGGCGCGCGCCAAGTCCACCTCGCCCATCACGGCGATGTTGCCGTCCGTGGCCGCCCCGTACTCCCAGTGCATATGG
>CAXTUV010000409.1:0-3378 GCA_964247445.1 uncultured Acidobacteriaceae bacterium
CCAGATCGCGCCTTCCAGCGATGCAGGCTTGCCCCCGGCTTGGCGCAACCGCGGGAACTCCGCCGCGCACGCTCGCATGGCAAGCACGGAGACCACCGCGTCAAATGCATCCTCGCCCGCTTCCGCCGCGGCCCGCGCTTGAGGCGCGAGCTCATTGAAGCGCGGTGAATGCAGGTAGGCGGCTCGGTTTGCCCCGCGGCTCTTTACCACCGGCCCGGTCAGCAGGCGCGGGTAGATTTCAATCAGCGTGCGCTCGCCGGGAGCGTCGAACGGCCACACCCGCCAGCCCGCACGCTGGAGCCGCGCGAGCATCGGCATGCCGCGCAGCGAGCCTGTGCCGACCGCTCCCGCGCCGCCGACTTGGAATGATGACCGAGCGGTCACGCCGCGTTCGCAGGCGCGAAAACCATCTCGACCCGGCGGCGGTCCCGAACCTTTGCGACGGCCCCAAAACTCAGGATGCCCCGCGCGCAGCCAAAGCTCGCCCTCGCACGTGACCCGCTCCCAAAGCTCCGGAGCGCTCGCGCAGCCGAGATCGCGCAAAAACCACGCGGGAAAAGAAAACGAAAAGTCGAGCCCGACCACAACCGGCCCGGGCAGTGCAAGCAGGGATGCTTCGACCTCAGACCGCAAACGCCCACCCGCAACCGTGACCACCCCTGAAGCGACCTCGCATACCGCCGCCTGAATACCCCGCCGCTGCGCCCCAAGGTCCAACGCGCCGGACCAATCGATCGCAACGACGGTTTCAGGCGCGGTCATAAGTAAGAACAAGACCGCTTACGCGGCTCCCTCGGGATATGTTTTTTTAGGGCATCCCGTCTGCATTTCAGTAGCTTCACTCCCCGTCCTCCGCACCCTCCATCGCCAGCAGCACCTCATCCCGCACATCCCAGCGCCGCAGGAGCTTGTACGCGGTCTGTAGTCCGAAGCCGCCCGCTACCATGCGCCGCACAAACCGCGCCGTTTCCTTCTCATTCTGGGGCTTTTTCAGCCGTTTGCGATCCACAAACTGCCGCGCCAGCTCTTCCTCGCTTACCTGCCCGTAGGCGTCCTCCAGCGCCGCCGCGGCTACCTCGCCCGCCACTCCCTTGCGCTGCAAATCCTGCTGCACCCTCCGGCGGCCCAGCTTCGCGCCTTCCTGCCGCAGGCGCGTGTAGTCAGCCGCGAACTGCGCATCATCCAGGTAGCGCCGCTCGCGCAAGCGGCCCAGCACCGCTTCGATTTTCATCGAACCTGTTTCGCCCTTTTCCACCCTTGGCAGCATGAGCCGCCGCAGTTCGGCCGAGGTCCGCATGCGCCGGCCCAGCGCGCCGATCGCGTACTCATACAGCCCCGCTTCGTCCAACGGTTCCCGCGGTTTTGCCGTTTTGAACGCCATCTCGTCATCATAGGAGAGTCTTTCCGACCCCTCGCGCGTTTAATAAGAAGAGGAGTTTGCCCGTGCCCCGTTTCCTCCCCATCTCCGCTTTTGTTCTGCTCGCCGCCGCCGCGAGCGCCCAGGTCAGCTACACGCCGCTTCCGCTCGACTCCGGCTTCGGCCAGCTCGACCCGACGCAGCCGCCCGTGCCGCCCCAACAGATCATCGAGAAGTTCACGGCCAAAGAATCTGAGTTCCAACTGGCGCTGGCCAATTACACCTTTACCCGCAGCGTTAAGGTGGACACCATTGACGAGGACACGAAGAGAGTAGACGGCGAGTACTTCCAGGTCACCGATATCTCCGCCGACCCGGACGGTAAGAAATATGAGCACGTCACCGAAGCCCCGCAGAACACGCTGGAGCGCGTGCAGATGTCTCCGGCGGACTTCCAGGACATCGAGCACCGCCTGCCTTTCGTGCTCACCCAACAAGATGCGGGCCAGTACGACGTGACTTACGTCGGCAAGCAGCCCGTGGATGAAGTGCCGACCTATGTTTTCGACGTCAAGCCGAAGGTGATCGAGAAAAACAAGCGGTACTTTCAGGGCCGTATCTGGGTCGATGCCAAGGACTACCAAATTGTCGTCACCAATGGCAAGAACGTACCCGACGACATCCGCAAGGGCCACGAGGACTTATCCCCGCCGTTTATCACCTTTCGCCAGCAGGTAGACGGCAAGTATTGGTTCCCGGTCTACACCAAGGGTGACGGCACGCTGCACTTTTCGGGCGGCAGCGGGTTTCTCAGTCAGGATGTGCACATGAAAGAGATCGTCAAGTACACGAACTACAAGCGTTTCGGCTCGTCGGTAAAGATCACTTTCGACGGGCAGGATGTCGAAAAGGAAACTCCGGATGCCGGTCAGAAGCCCGCTCCGCCCACGAAACCGCAGCCATAGTTACGCGCCGCCCAGCCATTTGGCACGAAACTGAGCGGCCGCGTTTTGCGGAATCGGCTTGCCGTGCCCAAACACAGCCGTCTCGAACTGTAACTCGCACAGGCTTCGTAGAGTGCGCCTACCAAGCTCGATATCTTCGTAGGCAATGCTGTAATCCAAGCCTTTCACATTGCCGCAGCTGTCAGCTGCGAACAAGACACCTTGCTTCTTCCACAAGAAGCACAGCTGCCCCGCGCAGTGCCCGGGAGTATGTTTTGCAAAGATTCCGCCGGCGACTGGAAGCAAAACACCCTCTTCCACCCGCTCATCGATGATGCAAGGCTCCACCTTCATCTTCATCGTGTTAATTCGAAAATGAACGAAGCCCGTCAGTATTCGGTTCAAGAGCCCCGGCGCGGGCTGCATCGCACGGAATCCCGTCCCCGCCTCAGTAATCGGCGCGTCAAGCGGGTGCATATAGGTTCGGGCCCCCGTCGCTTTTCTGATGGCCGCGGCATTGCCGATATGGTCGGCATGGGTGTGCGTCAGCAATAAATGCTTGATATCCGAGGGCTGCTTGCCCAGCTCCCGCAGCGCGCCTAGGATCTTTTCGGCGTTGCCGGGAAAGCCCGTGTCGATGAGCACGCCCCCGTCCGGGTCGTCAATGTAGAAGCAGTTCACGACCCCAAGCGGGATCTGGTACAGCCCCGGGACGATCTGTTGGGCTGCCATGCGGCTCCTAGTAGTACAGGTACTTCCGCCACTTCTGGTCCGAGTTTCCGATCATCCGCATGATATGGCGCGAGGTGTGGAGCGAGAACGGCCGGGGCTCGCGCAGCAGCTTCATCTCGGTCTGTTCATGCAACAGCTGGTTGCCCTTGCGGCGGTTGCAGGTGTGGCAGCAGGCGACCAGGTTTTCCCACGTGCTCGCACCGCCGCGCGAGCGCGGGATCACATGGTCCAGCGTCAGCTCCGCCGCGTTCATCACCACGGCGCAGTACTGGCAGGTATTGCGGTCGCGCAGCAGGATATTCTTGCGCGACAGGGCGCGCGTTTGATGCGGGATGCGCCGGTACT
>CAXTUV010000410.1:0-3373 GCA_964247445.1 uncultured Acidobacteriaceae bacterium
CCGAAGCCCTCGTCCAACTCGCCAATGCCGCCATGGCGCGATCCACGGCGCCGGTTACCGCCAGACGCGCCGCACCCTCCCGCTTTCCGGCCGCCACAGACATCAGCCGCCGCTCGAGCGACCCCGCCCGCGCCGCCGGTGATCGAGGACCTGCCCATCGCGGCGTTCGAGCCGGGCCTGCAGAATTCTGAGGACGCCGCCCTCGCCGGGCAGATCAGCGCACCCGCGCCCATCGCGGTCGACGTCGTCCAAAAGCCCGATACACTCCCGCAGATCACCATCGACGACTTCCTGAAGGTCGAGCTCCGGGTCGCGCGGGTGCTGGTCGCCGAGCGCGTACCCAAGGCTGACAAGCTGCTGCGCCTCGAAGTCGACCTCGGCTACGAACGCCGGCAAATCCTCGCCGGGATCGCCGAAATCTATGCGCCGGAAAGCCTCCTCGGCCGCAAGGTGGTCATCGTCGCCAACCTCGCTCCTCGCAAGCTGCGGGGGCTGGAGTCGAACGGGATGCTGCTCGCGGCCTCGCTCGGGGATGCCGGTACACCTTCACTCGCGGGTTTTTCGGACGATGTAGCTCTCGGCGCGAGGCTGCGCTAGTGCTCGTCGACTCGCACGCCCACCTCGACCACGAGCGCTACGCCGAGGATCGTGACGCGGTGCTCGCCCGCGCGTGGGAGGCCGGGGTGCGCGCGATTCTCTCGATCGGCATCGGCGACGGGCCCAAAAGCATGGATCGCGCGCTTTTGCTCGCGCGCGAACTCCGCGGCAAGCCGCAAACCCCGCGCGTCTACGCGACCGCCGGCGTACACCCGCAGGACGCGGACAAGCTGGACTCTCTCACGCTCGCCAACCTCGACGCCCTGCTCGACGAGCCCGAGGTCATCGGCTGCGGCGAGATTGGACTTGATTTCTACCACGACGACAACCCGGCCCCGGAAACGCAGCGGGAAGCCTTCCGCGCACAGATGGAGCTCGCTGCCGCGCACCGCAAACCGATTGCCATCCACTGCCGCCCGGGCACGGCTTTTGGAGCACGCGATGCCTGGGCCGAAACCCTCGCGATGCTTGAGAACCATTGGGCACCGACGGGGCTGCCGGGTATCCTCCACTGCTTTTCGGGTGACCGGGGCCACGCGGAGGAGGCCCTCGCGATCGGCTTTTCACTCTCATTCGCGGGCAACCTAACCTACCCCAGCGCCGGCGCGCTGCGTGAGGTCGCCCGCGCCGCGCCCGCTGACCGCATTCTGATCGAGACCGACTGCCCGTTTCTCGCGCCTGTACCCGATCGCGGCAAGCGCTGCGAGCCTTCGTATGTCGCGCGCACGGCGGCGCTCATGGCCGAGCTGCGCGGCGTCACCCCGGACGCGCTCGCGCATCAGACAAGCGCAAACTTCGCCCGGCTTTTCGGTCTCACCAACTTGGGTGCATGAGGTTCGACCGGGGTCCCGGCCCATAATAAGAGTGGAGTAGAGCGTATGGCGGCAGAGAACTCCTTTGACATCGTTTCAAAGGTCGAGGTCCAGGAAGTCAAGAACGCGATTGACCAAGCCACCAAAGAGGTGAACGCGCGCTTTGACCTCAAGGACTCAAAATCGACGATCAAGCTGGAAGGCGATGAAAAGTCGCTCGAGCTCGCCTCGGCGGACAATTACAAGCTCGAAGCGGTCACCCAGATTCTCGAGCAAAAGCTGATCAAACGCGGCATCTCCATCAAGTCGCTTGAGTACGGCAAAGTCGAGCAGGCCTCGGGGGCGAGCGTGCGGCAAAAGGTCACGCTCAAGCAGGGCATCGCGAGCGAGAAAGCCAAGGAGATTGTTAAGCTCGTCAAGGATTCCAAGAAGAAAGTGCAAGCAACGATCCAAGGTGAGACAGTCCGAATTACCGGCAAGGACCGCGATACTCTACAGGAGACCATCGCGCTCCTGAAGGGCCACGAGTTCGGGATTGACATGCAGTTCACGAATTTCCGCTCGAACTGACGAGGGCGAGGGAGCACGATTGGGCACAGCGGCAGTAGCAACGGCAAAGGAAGTGTTCGACCTGCTCCAGGACGACCTCGATGCGATCGAGCGGGAGCTGGGCCGGGATACTGTTTCGCCTGTCGCCGCCATCACCGAGATTGCCGAGTACCTGCGCGAAAGCGGAGGCAAGCGGCTGCGCCCTTCCCTGCTGCTATTAGCCTGCCGCGCGCTCGGTTATGCGGGTCCTGCGATGCACCGCCTGGGCGCGGTGGTGGAGATGGTCCATACCGCGACCCTGGTCCACGATGACATTATCGACGGCGCGGAGCTGCGCCGCGGCCGGCCCTCGCCGAACACCACCTGGGGCAATACGCGCTGCGTGCTCGCGGGCGACTGGCTCTACATGCAGGCGTTCCGCATCGCGCTCGAGGAGCAGAACTTTCGCGTGCTGGAGCTGCTGATCGGGCTTACGCAGGTCATGGTCGAGGGCGAACTGCTGCAGACCGAGAAGCTCGGCCGGCCGATCACGGAAGAAGAATACAACGAGCTGATCTACCGTAAAACCGCATGCCTCTTTGAGGTGTCCATGCGGCTGGGCGCGGTGCTGTCCGGGGCCGATGCCGCAACCGAAGCCGCGCTCGCGGCCTACGGACACTCGCTCGGGCTGGCCTTTCAGATCGTGGACGACGTGCTGGACCTGACGGCGCAGGAGGATGTGCTGGGCAAGCCCGTTGCGAGCGATCTGCGCGAAGGCAAAGCGACGCTCGCGGTAGTGCATGCGCTGGAACATGCGACCGAGGATGAGCGGGATGCCATCATGCAGGTGCTTGCCGACGGCGCGTTCACGCAGGTCCGGTACGAGGATGTGCTTGCCATGCTGGACCGCTATAGCTCGATCGCCTTTGCGATGGGAGCTGCGCGCAAGTACGCGGAACGCGCGGTCCGGGCACTCGATCCCCTGCCCGAGTCCGAATACAAGCGAGCCCTGCTGTGGGTGCCCGACTTCGTGATCCATCGCGACAAATAGACGGGGGAGCGGTAAAGCTTTCCTGGTCGGCATACGCGGGGGCCGAGCGACAAAATCCGAAGAAGGCTTAAATATTTAAGATTTCCACGCTGCCGCATGTAACCGCGACAAAGGCAACCTGTCGCATTTCCATGCAACGCCGAGCAAGGTGTTGCATCGAGGCCCAAACCCATGCGCCCCACCTCAGTTGCCGTTGTTTTCGCTTTTGCCGCCGCGTCAGCCGTATACGCTCAAACCACCAGCACGGCTCCCCAACAGTTCCTGCTTACCAATCTCGTAGCCGACTCCACCGGCACCGCCAATGCCACCACAATTGACCCGAACTTAATCGGCGGCTGGGGCATCGCCCAGTCCTCAAGCGGCCCCTGGTGGGTCTCCGATAATG
>CAXTUV010000411.1:0-3364 GCA_964247445.1 uncultured Acidobacteriaceae bacterium
GTCCAGGCGCGCCCGCTCCCCGCGAAACTTCGCGACCGAGCGCTCCCAAACACGATCGTCCGTATTCGGCTTGCCGACGGGCGCGGGCTCGGGCGTCTGCCAGCTTTGCTTGCCCTGCGGCTCCTGCGCGGAGAGCAGCCCGGCGGCAAGCAGAACGCACAACGGGCCTTTACTGCCCGTGAATAACCTGGGTAATTGCACGGAGATCCCCGTCCTCCATCTTCGCCCCGCTTTGGGTCAGCTTACCTTCGCTGTTGTTCCAATGCAGGGTTGTGGTTTGGGACGCACCTTGCTCATAGGCATAGGTGGTGCCGTCGTCGGAGTAGAGCGCGAAATCCGCGTCCGCGCCCGGATAAACCTTGACCTGCGCGAGCGCCTGCTTTTCGTGTGTGCTTTCAATCGGTTCGCCGATGGGCAAGATGGACCCGGCGCGCACGAATAACGGGATTTGATCGATGGGGGCCTCGACGGTGATCGTCCGTCCGCCGGGCAGCTTCTCGTCGGTCCAGTAGTTATACCAATCCGTGCCCGCCGGCAGGTACACCTCGCGCGCGGTGCGGCCCTGCTCCAGCACCGGCGCGACCAAGAGCGCGGGGCCGAATATATATTCGCTCACCGCCGCATCCCCGCTCAGCACGTGCTCGTCTTGCGGAAAGTCCATCCAGAGCGCGCGCATGATGGGCGCGCCGGTCTGGTGCGTCAGCCGCCCCAGCGAGTACAGGTACGGCAGCATGCTGTAACGCAGCCGCAGGAACTTTTCGAGGATCGGTTCGGCTTGGGGGCCGTAGCTCCATACCTCGTTCGCCTCGCGGGTGCCATGGGTGCGCATCGTAGGCGTGAACGCGCCGAACTCGAACCAGCGGACATACAGCTCCGGGTAGTCGTCGTTATGGCCCACCACCCCGCGCGCGCCCTCGGGCGAAATCAACGGCGGACGCGCCGGGGTGTGCTGCTGCGGCAGGTACTGCCAGCCGCCGATATCGTCGCCCACATAAGGAATGCCCGAGGCGGCATCGTTCAGCAGCGTCGGTACCTGGCGGCGCAGCGTGTCCCAGGTGGGCGCAATATCGGAGGTCCACACCATCGCGCCGTTGCGCTGCACCCCGGTGTAGGCGTCGCGCGAAAGCACTAAGGCGCGCTTGCCCGCGTCATCTCGGCGCACCCCGTCATAGATCGCGCCGGTGTGGAAGAGCGGGTACACATTGAACACTGCGGCACCCGGGCCGGCGTGGAGGTAGGCTCCGTCGGGCGGCAGGTCGGGCTCGGTTTCATCGGCCCAGAAGTAGTCGAAGCCTTTCGCCTGAATGTTGTCGCGGATGAGGTTCCACCACCAGCGCGCGGCTTCGGGGTCGGTGGTGTCGATGTCGGAACCGGCCTTGTCATAAGGCAAGCCGTTGACCGGCGCGCCGGGCGCGGGTATGTCGGGCGCGGCGGGCTGCCCGGGGGCGAACTGCTCGAACCAGCCGTGCCGCAGGATTTCATCAAAGTAGCGGGAGCCGGGGGCGAAGCGCGGCCAGACCGAGATCATGGTTTCAATGTTTTCCGCGTGCAGCTCGCGGTTCATCGCGGCCGGGTCGGGCCAAAGCTCCGGTTCAAAGTCATACTGGCCCATCTTGGTGTAATAAAACCAGTCCACGACGAGCATGTCGAGCGGCAGGTGCCGGTCGCGGTAGCCCTTGGCCACCGCCAGCACCTCAGCCTGCGAACGGTAGCGCTGCTTGCACTGGATGAACCCGTAGGCCGCCTTGGGCAGCATGGGCGCGGCCCCGGTAAGTAGGCGGTAGCCCGCGTAGATTTCGTCCGCCGTGCCGCCGGCGATCACGAAAAAGCTCACCCTCTTGCCGAGCTCGGAGGTCCACTTGGTCACACCGTCAAAGCCGGGCGCGACCGTCGTCGAGGATGGGTTGTCCCATAAAAGTCCGTAGCCCTTGTTGGTGACGGCGAACGGCACGCACCAGCTCGGCGAGGCCGGGGCCAGGTAGTCGGCGGCGCAGCGCACCGGGCGCGCGCGATGGTCCAGGGCACCTTCCTGGTTTTGACCCAGGCCATAGTAATGTTCGTCGTCCGGCGAGCGAAAAGTGGCACCCACTGTGTAAAGCGGCAGGTCTTTGGGCAGGATGCCGCGCGCATGCTTCAGCGTGTCGTCCTTTTGGTTCAGCGCGGCCATCTCCCAACCTTCCATGTCGAGCAGCTCCGCGCCGTCGGGCAGGGTGATGCGGATATGCGCGCCGGGGGTGGAACCGGAAAAGAACTTCGCGGTGTCCGGCAGCTTGCGGTTGGGGTCGGGCTTGTAGCCAGGGGCCACGGTGACAGTCATGCGAGAGCTCGTGTAAGTGTCGGCTCCGTCAGCCACGACGACATGGTTCCAACCGCCGCCTGCGGGCTCGGCGATGAAGCCGAACCCCGGGCCGCTTTCCGCCTGCGCGCGGTCAAGGCTCAGCGTGACGCGCACGATATTGGGCGCGTACGGCTCGACCGTGATGAACTGCCCGTTGCGCTCGATCGCCGGATTGGACGCGGACCACGCGGGAGCAAGCGCGGCGAAGCACAACAGGAGGCAAGCAGCGGGACGGTTCACTTCGGCTCCAAACTGAATCGGCTTCCACCATACAGTACCGAGCGGGCCCTTGATGACCAATCGGCTTGACAAGCCATGGAGCACCCGGCGAGGCTCGTCGAGCAAACGCCGAGGCTGCCCGAATCCATAACGATTCGTAAATACGGCTTCGTACCGACTCGCCTACTAGGAAGACAAACCCTTTGCGGGCTTGCGCTGCTTTCCGGCAATGCAGGTGGTAACTTACAAGCGTTCACGCAAGTACGGAGGCCGGTTTGCAGGAACCCGCGCCGGTAACTCGATTGAACTGCGGGCGTGGTGCTCCGCCTCGGTACGCCAAGGCGCTGAAGCAAACAGCTGGCCGGCGGAGGAATGGGGTTGAGCGAAGGCGGTTCCATGCGGTTGGAGCAGCACCGCAGTTGCTTTTAGAGGGCGACCGACTCATCATCGCTTGCGGTGGCGAGCGTATGCGGCAGCGGGCCTATCATGCAGAACAATCAGCATGAATCCGGAGCCGTGCTTGGTGATGCTAGATTCCGCGCCGAATCTAACTCGATGGACAAGGCAAGATGCCTGCGGACAAGCGTCGACGGCGCGCAAACAGAGCGCGCGCCATCCAGCTTGCCGTAGGTACGCTGGATTGACAGAAGGAAATCTGCTGAAGGTGCGGAGCCGCGCAAGTTGATTCCGACCGGCACAGGTAATCTAGCGGCACCCAAATCGCTTCCTCGTCGGTTTAACAAACCCCATGATTGCCAAGGAAATTTTCTCGTCCGGCAGACGAACAGGCTTGCAGCGGGTCTAATT
>CAXTUV010000412.1:0-224 GCA_964247445.1 uncultured Acidobacteriaceae bacterium
CTTTCGCCTTGGTCGGACGCGCATAAACTCGGTCTTCCGGTATGGAACCCGGCGGCATACGCCAGCCGCAGCAATCCTTCCCTACCCGGCATCGAATGGCACGCCATCGACCCGAGTGTTCCGCTGAGCGGTGTTCCCGCCAGGGGAGCTTATACCGAACCCCGTGTCGGCTTTGCCTGGGATGCGTACGGAACCGGCCGGACCGTAGTCCGCGGCGGCTTCGG